>JAUVKG010000271.1 GCA_030596365.1 Chlamydiota bacterium
AAAGAACATGGCGATAAAGTGCCCGAAGAAGATAAAAAGGCAATCGAAAACGCTGTTGAAGAACTTAAAAAAATCAAAGACACAGGCTCTAAAGAAGAAATCCAGGCAAAATTGGAATCCCTGAATCAGGCTTCACATAAACTCGCTGAAGAAATGTATAAAGAAGCTCAACAGACTCAACAACAAGCTCCGCCCGAACAGGAAGCAGCTCCGGCAGACGATTCCTCAGCCAAACCTGCAGACGATGAGGATGTAGTTGACGCTGATTTTGAAGAAGTGAAATAAGTTGACAATAGTTAATAGTTAATAGTTAATAGTTAATACAATGACACGAATAACGATTAACGATTAACGATTAACGATTAACGAATAACGAATAACGAATATCAAATAACAAATAACCTTAAATAAAACAGGAGTAAAAGAGTATGAAAATTAAACCTCTCAATGATCATCTTTTGGTAGTGCGCGCTGAACCTAAAGACACAGTAAAAGGCGGAATTATAATTCCCGATAGCGCAAAAGAAAAACCTCAGGAAGCTGTTATTAAAGCTGTTGGTCCCGGAAGACTTGTTGATGGTAAAAGAGTGCCGTTAGAAGTTAAAAAAGGCGAAATAGTTCTTATTTCAAAATACGGCGGAACAGAAATAAAATACGATGATAAAGATTATATTCTTATCCGTGAAGATGACATTCTTGCTGTAATTGAATAACTGAATAATTAGTAATTAATTTAAATCTAAAAATAAGGAGACCAGACAATGGCCAAACAATTATTATTTGACGAAAACGCCAGAAGAGCAATTCTCAAAGGCGTCGAAACTCTTAGCAAAGCAGTCAAGGTTACTCTCGGACCTAAAGGTCGTAACGCAATTCTTGACAAAAAATTCGGCTCGCCGACTATTACAAAAGACGGCGTTTCCGTTGCAAAAGAAATCGAACTCGAAGACAAATTCCAGAACATGGGCGCTCAGATGGTTCGCGAAGTAGCTTCAAAAACTTCTGACGTTGCAGGCGATGGAACTACTACTGCTACTATTCTCGCTGAATCTATTTACAAACAAGGTTTGAAATATGTCGCCGCGGGCGCTAACGCAATCAGCATCAAACGCGGTATTGACAAATCAGTTGCAGCAGTTGTTGCTGAACTTACTAATCTTTCAAAACCGGTTAAAAGTGCAAGCGAAATTAAACAGGTTGCTACTATTTCCGCTAACGGCGATACAGAAATCGGTAAAACGATTGCTGACGCTATGGATAAAGTTGGTAAAGACGGAACTATCACTGTTGAAGAAGCTAAAGGTATCGAAACAACTCTTGATGTTGTTGAAGGTATGCAGTTCGATAAAGGTTATCTTTCACCTTATTTCGTAACTAACGCTGAAAATATGGAATGTATTTTGGAAGAACCTTATATTCTTATATTTGAGAAAAAAATCAGCACTATGAATGATCTGCTTCCTCTACTTCAGAAAGTTGTTCAGTCAGGCAAACCAATGCTTATCATTGCTGAAGACATTGAAGGCGAAGCTCTTGCAACTCTTACTATTAATAAGCTTCGCGGAACTTTGAATGTTTGCGCAGTTAAAGCTCCCGGCTTCGGTGACAGAAGAAAAGCTATGATGGAAGATATTGCTATTCTTACAGGCGGAACTTTCGTTACTGAAGATCTCGGACTTAAACTCGAAGGACTGGAAATTACTCAACTCGGTTCTGCGGGACGCATTGTTATTGATAAAGATAACACCACTATTATTGAAGGTAAAGGAAAAATAGCCGACATTAAAGGTCGTGTTGAACAGCTCAAAGCGCAAATCGAAAAAACTACAAGCGATTACGATCGCGAAAAACTTCAGGAACGTCTCGCTAAACTTGCCGGCGGTGTTGCTGTTGTTAAAGTAGGCGCTGCTACTGAAACTGAAATGAAAGAAAAGAAAGCACGTGTTGAAGATGCTTTACATGCGACCCGTGCTGCTGTCGAAGAAGGAATCGTTCCAGGTGGTGGAGTTGCTCTGCTGCGCTGTCAGAAAGCTTTAAATGCTATTAGAAGCAAAATTAAAGGCGATGAAAAAATCGGAATTGATATTGTTTCAGGCTCTTTAGAATCTCCTACACGCACACTTTGTGATAATGCTGGTGTTGAAGGCTCTATCGTTGTTGAAAAAATCAAAAACGAAAGCGACTCTTTCGGATATAACGTTGCTACTGACAAATTTGAAGACTTAGTCGCTGCAGGCGTTATTGACCCGACAAAGGTTACACGTACAGCGTTGCAAAACGCTTCTTCAATCGCAGGACTTCTGTTAACAACAGAATGTATGGTTACTGATCTTCCTGAAAAAGAAGAACCTATGATGCCTCCTGGTGGCGGCGGAATGGGCGGTATGGGTGGAATGGGTGGAATGGGCGGCATGATGTAAATCAAGCCGGTCTTTCATAGACTCATAAACTGTTGCATAAGCTTCAGAAATATAAAAAAGGGGATGCGTGAAAACGTATCCCCTTTTTTTTCGACAAAAAATGTCGAATAAAAATTATTTATTTCTACTTTTTGCGAAATCTTGCCCCAACGGGGCAAAATATTGATAGCCCCACGTTTTAACGTGGGGTGTAAATCACAACAACACATCAACCCTGAAGGGGTTGTACAAAATTTGTAGCACCCCTTCAGGGTGCATAAACGTTGGTAATCCGAAACCCCACGTTATAACATCCCCCGTCCTTTGGGCACCCCCTTCAAAGGGGGAACGGGGCTATTATAATGTCGCCCTTTCAGGGCTTAAATAACTTTTCGAGCAGCCCATAATTAATCTCGAAAATTTATATGCATCTCCTGAATTACGAAACTTGACATATTATTAACTAAAAAGTATTATATAAGTATGCAAATACATTCAGAAAAAAATATAATGTTTAAAAGATGCCCGTGTTGCGGGACAGATTGGAAATTACGATCAGATTTTCTTGAAGACGCTGATATTGACCTCGTAGGATATCAAGAGCATTTCGAAGAATTAACCGCTGGTCTTTTCCTGTTTAATCATTCGTGTAAAACAACTATGGCTATTCATGTAGATGGTTTCACCGATTTATATGATGGACCCGTTTTTTCTGCAAGAGTAACAGGAAGCGAATCTTGTCCCGAATTATGTCTTCAAGAAGAGAATCTGGAATCTTGTCGTGCAGAATGCGAATGCGCTTTTGTAAGAGAAATCCTGCAAATCATAAGAAAATGGCAAAAAAACTCGTAAATGTAAACAACCATAAAAAATAACAGACAATTTATCAAATCATAAAATTACCCAATTACCCAATTACCCAATTACAATGCCAATCATAATTACTGTATTTATTAGTTTGTGCGCGCTGATCGCCGGTTTTTTTATCGGATGGTTTATTGCAATTAAAACAGGATTGAAAAAATTCGACTCAGCTGACGAAAATATGAGAAACGCTTTTAAAGCTATCGCAACAGAACAACTTGATAAAAATTCTGAAAAACTTGCCAAGCTGGCCGGTGAAAGGGATGAAATTCTTAAACTTCAACTTGGCCATCATAAAGAAGCAATTACAAATTTATTAGATCCTCTCTCAAAAAAAATTGAACTAATTGATAAAGAAAGAATAGAAACTTTTGCTAAACTTAAAAATGAACTTCAGCATGTCTCCGAATCAAACGAAAAATTAAGAGGCGAAACAGGAAATCTCGTTAACGCGCTCAGGCGTCCTGAAGTTAGAGGCAGATGGGGGGAAATTACTTTGCGTCGCGTTGTTGAAATTGCAGGAATGAGTACCCATATTGATTTTGATGAGCAGCAGTCGGTTACTTTGGAAACAGGACGTAAGCGTCCTGATATGGTTATTCATTTACCACAGAATCGTGAAGTCGTTGTGGATTCTAAAGTGTCACTTGATGCTTATTTATCGGCTTACGAAGAAGTTGATGGTGTAAAACGTGAAGAACTTTTAAAACGCCACACAAAATCAATGAAAAATCACGTTACAGAACTTTCACGAAAAAATTATTGGGAAGAGTTTTCAGATGGAATTGAATTTGTAGTTATGTTTGTTCCTAATGACGCTTTTCTCGAAGCTGCTTTTCAATATGACGCAAATCTTATGGATTACGCAATGCAGAAAAGTGTTATTATTGCAACTCCGGCTACCTTAATGGCAATACTTCAAACAATTGAATTCGGATGGCGGCAGACTGTTATTCAGGAGAACGCACGTGAAGTCAGTAAACTCGGAAAAGATCTTTACACACGTGTTAATGCTTTTCTTGGACACCTTGAATCTATTAGAAGTAATATTAATAAATTGATCGAGAATTTTAATAAAGCCGTTGGCTCAATCGAAAGAAAACTTATTCCACAAATGAAACGCTTCGATGAACTCGGCGCCGGTGACGGGAAAAAACTTAATGAACCGGAAAAAATTGACGAACAGCCAACCGGGCTGAGATCAGATTTGCTGAAAAAAAATAATCAATAATCGGACAGAGGACAGAGGACAGAGGACAGAGGACAGAGGACAGAGGACAGAGGACAGAGGACAGAGGACAGAGGACAG
>JAUVKG010000047.1 GCA_030596365.1 Chlamydiota bacterium
AGATATGGAATATGAAATAAAACTTGATGAAGAAATTAGATTAGCGGCAGAAAATTCTGTAAAGAAGATGGTGGAGATAGGGTGATGGAGTGATGGAGTGATGGAATGATGGAATGATGGAATGATGGAATGATGGCCACGCAAATCGCGTGGTAAAAGTGATGGAGTGATGAATTAATGAAAAATCCAAAATCATAAATCTAAAATCCAAAATGTATTAATGGATTATCTGAATACTGATACCTAAATATGCTCTTGTTTTTTTAAAGTTCTTTGAGTAAAATACTTACTCATAAATAGCACACCTATTATTTTGCGGAGAGTTGCCGGAGTGGTCGAACGGGCTGCCTTGGAAAGGCAGTGTGCGGGAAACTGTACCCAGGGTTCGAATCCCTGACTCTCCGCCATTTTATTTGTTAATTTAGCAATTTGAGAATTGAACGTGAGTACAGCGTTACTTGGTTAGGTTAATTTTTCATACCTCAATTACCCAATTCTCCAATTACCCAATTCTCCAATTACTTAAACGTCTCTGTGTTTAAAAATGTACCGCAATAAATGCAGTACATTTGTCTTATAGAATTAACGCGGCCGCATTTTGTGCAGTTTCTCGGTCCTGAAATTGCCACTTTCCCATCTCTTCTTCCATCTTTCAAATCTATTGCGGCAATTAATTCGGTAAGATTTTCATCATCGAGATGATTTTTTTCTTTAAGTATAAGCCAAAGAGCTTCAGTTATCATATAAAGTTTATCGATTTTATGCTCAAGGTATTTAATTTTAATAGAACTGAGATTGCCGGCATTTTTACCCGATGAAGAATAATTTCCATTTATTCCTGTATTAAATAGATTAGCACTCATAATGTTTTCTCCATTTTTTTTATATCGGAATCAACCATTAATTTAATAAGTTGCTCAAAAGAGACAGAAGGTTTCCAACCGAGTTTTTTGCGGGCTTTTGAAGAATCACCAACCAGCATATTTAAATCGACAGGTCGAAAGAATTCAGGGTCCTGAACAACGTATTTCTGATAGTCAAGATCAAGACATAAAAACGCAGCTTCAACAAGTTCGCGTACGCTGTGTTCTTTACCTGTAGAAATAACGTAGTCATCAGGTTTGTCTTGTTGAAGCATCAGCCACATAGCGCGAACGTAATCTTTAGCATAACCCCAGTCTCTATGAGCGTCAAGGTTTCCAAGATGCAATTTGTCAAGCAAACCAAGTTTGATTTTTGCTGCGGAAAGTGTGATTTTTCTTGTAACAAATTCTTTTCCACGGCGAGGTGATTCATGATTGTAAAGAATACCTGAACAGGAAAAAAGTCCGAGCTTATCCCTGTAATTTGCGGTGATATTATAACCATAAAGTTTGGCTGTGCCGTAAGGAGTGCCGGGATTGAACGGAGTATTTTCGTTTTGAGGTTTTGTGTCCGGTTTTCCAAAAAGTTCTGATGAAGATGCCTGATAGAATTTTACGTCTGGTTTAACCCGGCGGATAGCTTCAAGAATTCTTGTAACACCTAGACCGTTAATATCACCTGTAAGAACAGGTTCTTTCCAGGATAGCGGAATAAAGGATTGAGCTGCGAAATTATAGATTTCGTCCGGCTGAGCTTCTTCGATAAGCTCCATAAGGGACACTTGGTCCATTAGATCGCCATGTCTGAGAGATATTTTATCTTTCAGATGCTCAATATTCTCCACGTAATCTTCAGGAGCTTGCCTGTCCATGCCGAAGACGCGATACCCTTTTTCAAGCAGCAGTTCTGTCAGGTATGCCCCATCCTGTCCGGCTATACCGGTAATAAGAGCTGTTTTACTCATACTAATTACCTAGACCAAGCTTTGTTTTTGGGTATGCTGTTAACCAGAAAGTTGCCATAATAGCCTGTTCATCGTCACGAAGTCTATAGGAAATTGAAGTGTCAACACATTTTTTCCAGTTTTTATAAAGTGTGTATTCCATTTCCTGCAAATTTCCTGACATTGCTTCGAATCTCAGGTCAAAACCGAATCCCCATCCACGGGAGAGTTCTCTTGCCCATGCTTTTTGTTGAAATTCTTCTGATAACAGGGGAGTAAAGTCATCAAGCCATATTCTTGAACCGACAGTTATCAGGTTAGAATATTTGTATAGATAGTGATAACCCATATCCATAATCAGCTCATCTTTTCTCCCTCTAAGAGATTTAAGCATCCATGGACTGGCAAAAAATCTTTGGATTATCCAGCTTACATCTGAATGAGTATCGAAATCAGCGCGCGTAATACGGTTGTATTTATCCATGTCCCATATAAAATCTCCTTCGAGGGCTAACCAGTCGGTTGGGCTTGCATTAAAGTCAATTCCGAGGGCGTATTTCGGAGTATAATATCGCTCTTTATCAGTTTGGTATAGCTTACCGTTTCTTTTTGTATAAGTTTCATAATAAACAGGGTCTTTGAAAATAGTTCCGGAACTTCCACGTATACTCTGGAAGACAGTTATGTCTAAAAGATCAACATTTCTACCGCGACGTTTAATTTGGAAAGCATTTCTGATACCTACGTCTAAACCATAAGCTGCCCCGCTTTCAGATCCAAAACCGCCAATACCGAGTCCCCGGAATTTCGGTTCGAAAATATGTCTGAGTTTTTCGTTATCCGAGCTAAGATATTTTCTCATTAACTCGCCCATATATGTGCCTTCAAAATCGTATGTATTATTCATTTTAAAGTTTACATTCATACCTGCATAAGGAAACACATAAAAAAAGCCGCCTTTTTTATTTCTGCTGAAAACATTAATAGGAGTTCGTGTGTAGCGGTTGAAATCAGCCATCCAGAACATAGGAGGCTTGCGCTCGGTATAACTCGCTAACTTTCCGCCTGCATTAGTTGTATAAGTATTACCCGCGCTATATTTGGTCACAGAGCCCGCGGATGAGGCTAATCCTACAAAAGGTTCGATGTTCAGGAAACCGAAATAACGCTTGGGAGCCGAAAGTTTATGGTCAGTCCAGGCACGCCATACGGAATAACTTGACTTATCATCCAGCTGTTCATTTTCAACATAATGGTAATAACCCGCCCTTGACATACTTTGATAATAAACAGGAACATTAAGCGACGGAATAGTTAGAATTCTTCTCTTTTTAAATACGTGCCTTAGTTCCGGTAGTCTTTCGTATGTTGTATAAAAATCATTTATTTGTTTTACCAGATAAATGGAAACTTCGTTGTCTTGTCCAATTGGTTTCGTAAAATCAAGCCAGGTGTCGCGCTGGCCGTTTCTATTATAATCATCCCTGTAAAATTCCATTGGCACATCTATATCACTAAGCAGATCAACCTGCCAGCTGAGCAATCCGCCTTTAAGCCAACCGGCCCCGGGACCGAATTCCTGAGAATGTTCCCAAAGAAAGCGGTAACGGAACATTGTATCTCCATCTTTTTCGTCATCATCCGGTTTACCCTGAATAAAATTACGGCTTAAATCATTAATGAAAAAAGTTTTCCAATTACCGGAGAATTTTGTTATGTTTGTATACTGATAATAATACGATCCGTCAAGGCCCAGCGTCAATCCGTGTTTTGAATAAAAACCTATGCGAGGTGTGATACGCAGATTTTCACTTCTGAAAATATCGATAGCGGCTTCTACAACTGCTCCTTTTTCTGAGTCATAACCGGCGTAAATCTGAACAGGGGACTGCGAATCATCTTCGCGCATTGAGTAAGTAAGCTGAGGTAACCATAGAATCGGTACGCCCTCGAATTTAAGAAAACAATTTCTGGCTGTTATTCTTGGTCTGCTTTCAGGGTCTTGCCTGTTTGGTATAACAATTGTCAGCTTTTTTGCTTCAAAATAGTATAAAGGTTTTTGATATTCCGGTGGACAGGTTGTTACTTTACCATTGTTAACATGGAAAACTCCGACATTAGGATCTTTTGTGATCTTTTTGCCGTAAGCATACCACTTTCGCTCGTACCAATGCCCTTCAAACTGAAATGGTCCGAAATCTATAACCGCATGAGCGTTTTCAAACTGGCCGGCTTGATTGCTTAAATTATAAATAACTTTTTGGCCATTCAACTCGTAATTTTGATAAACAACGCGTGTCCAACCCGGCGATTGGATAATTTTAGTATCTCTATCATAAATAATCTCATCAGCATACAAACTAAAATCCTGATATTTTAATACGACATTACCTACCGCTTTGATAACCCGGCCTTTCAGCAGTTGAAAGTTATCTGCCTTTATATCCGCATCACCTTCGCCGAAACTAAAAGCGAAAGATATTAATGGCAAAATAATTAATGCGAATATTAATCGCCTAAAAATTAACGAAATATTTTTCATAAATACTTTTATTGTATGACATGAGTTTTTGGTAACGAATAGCATCTTTCCATTTGATTTATCATACGCTAAACCCGCTATTTAACCTGTATCATACAGCTCACTTAATTTGCAAACTAAACAATATTATAAAGTATGATTATTATAACAAATACCGTATTGAAATGCAATTAAGTTTATTGTGAGGTCCAGCTTTTATAGGCATTCTGGAACTGTTTTATTTATTTAGCTTCATGCTGCTTTTTTTAATATTCCATAAGTGTTATTCCGGATTTTTAGGATTGATTTTGCAGAAAGTCGCATGCTATAGTAATCAAAGCATCCCTGCTTTGATAAGTTAATACCGTTGCAGCATTGCTCATAGTTGTTTGGTGTTTTGTAAGCTGGAACCCGGCTTACGCGGGTCAAGAGCTTACATTACTTCTTTAGAAAATGCTCGAAAAAATGTGTTTGGCCCGAAAAGCAAAAATAAGTCAGCACAAGGTTGCGCGGAAGCACTACCTTGTGACGTGGGTAACCCAGTGTGTTCCGCGACAAGGCAGAGAAATTTTTGTCGCGGATAATGTTTGATATTACTAACCCGGGGTAACGCTATCGCATAACCCCGGGCTACGATATTTTTCCCCTACAGGGAAATGTTTCGCATTTTTTGAAAATTTGTGTCTTTATCCGAAAATGTTTGCCGATTCCATCCGACAAATATTGACAAGGAACGTGGTTACATGTTACTTCGTTGGAACCTTTGACCCATTTTTGAGCGGCATATAATTAACATAAACGTTTTATTTATTTTCAATTTCAAGCGCTTTTTTAACTATCTCAGGTGTGATAGTGTCCTGTATTTACAATACAGAACACTTAGGTTCACCGATTTCAAACGGTACTCCTATCGGACTTGGTTTACCAAAAATTCTTTCGCCGATTTCGCGGTGAACTTTAATTAATTCTTTGTTTGTCCGCACTGGGAAGTGCGACATACCTTCTTTAGGCGAACCGCCAATTGTAACGCCGGAGATTTTTTCCTGTGTTTTTAAATATCCGTATTGAAACCATAATAATCCAACACATTTTGGCTGAGTTAAAGCAATCATGTAATACCACAAACTAATGTCAGGTGTCGGAAAAAGTTTGCCTTTTTTAGTTATAGATCCAAATGCATCGCCTACCAGGAGAAAAGGTTTGTCCTGTTCATTTACCCATGCCAATGCGAGAGCCAGTCTTTCGCGATAGAAAATTTCGAAATCCAACGCGGTATGCGCGCGTGTCTTGTTGCTTAAAAAGTAGGGATCTATCATCAGCAAATCATAGTTGCGTGGAGGAACAACATCAAGAAATCTTTCTTTCGCTATTGCGTAACAAGTTGTTACTTTCACTTTCGGGAAAACTCTTTTGAATTCGGCAATATATTTTTCCATAACTTTCGGGCCGGGAATATAATTGATATCCGGCTCATCCCAAAAATAAAAATAGTCTAATTTTGCCATCTGTGGAACGCGTTTTTTAAGAAACCTTAATGTCTTTTTGTAATTCTCAAACTTGTCAAATCGAATAAGAGGCCAAAATGGCGCTTCTGCAACTGTTATATAGTCCATAGACTCAAGTATCTCAATCCTTTTTGTCATTCCGTCAAAAATTTTTGGGTCAAGTTTATCCATATCACCGTTCATAATATCAGTCACCATATTAGTTGTAATGGCATCATGTTGAGCAAGTGAAAAGACCATCATATTTGCGAATTTTCTTATTTCTTTCAGTTCTTTTTTATTTTTCAGGACATCATTTTTATAAAAATAACCGTGATATTTCAAACGATTTCCATCAAGATAATCTTTTTGCATTGTTTGTTCTCCGTGGCAGGTGGATGACGGTAAAATGGACACAATGGACACAATGGACACAATGGACACAATGGACAGGTGTTTTTTAAATTTTGATTTCATTTTTTGTATTTTTCGTGCCTTTGAGTTTTCATGGCAAATTATTATTTTTTAGCCACAAAGGCACAAAGACTCAAAGGAAGAGTTAAAATTAAATTATTCGTTTTTCTATGGGACTAGTTAAAAAATATTATAACCGATAAATCCAAAGCAAGAACCATGCATACCCCAGCATACGCTGGGCGCGGCGCCGGTCAAGAGCTTGATTTACTTTAATTAAATCGTTTATACATTTGTTCAATAAAATATCTGCTATCATTTTCTACTCTCCCCATTTTTGTTCCTCTGATAAATTTGGAAGATTCGCACTTGCAGAAAATATTTATTTCAAAGAATATTTTATCTTTGGCTTGATGAGCGGCAAAAATAAATTCTCGTACATCTAAATGATTGCTTATGTGTTCGGGTTGGTCATAATAGAAAATTGTTTTTTCGTCTTCATTTGCACCGATATGAATTGTAGTTTTAATTTTGTAATCGCTTGCACCGAAGCCGGCTGCCATTACGACTTCATAATTCAAAGTTTTTCCTCTCAGCGATTTGATAAGATTATAATCAGGATTTTCTTTTTCTTTTTTAAATTCCTGAGGAAGAGTAAATTTAGTACTTACAATTGTTTTTGGAAAGTCCTCTTTGTAATAATCAGGATTGCATAAGCGCATTAAAATTGAATCTAACTTGTTGGCTTTATCTGCGGATGGCAGGCTTGAGATGTCAATTGTCCACTTAGCATTCATGAAAACATCCGGCCATTTTTTTTTAGAGTTAATCACTGGCGGCTTGCTAACAGGCGGGAAAACGTCTTTTGCCATATCTTCAGGATAGCTGCCTTTCAATATGCCGTTACCAAAAGAATATTTTAAAGCTGTAAAATCTGAATTCCATTTTACCACGCCGGTTTTTTCATCGACTTTTGTTTCTGTTTTGATTGGTGCATGTTTGTCAGTTTCCTGTTCAGACGGTTTTGTTTTGCTTATGTCTGAGGAAGATTTTTCAGATGTTTCTGGTATGATCGGTACATGTTTATCAGCTTCCTGTTCAGGCGGTTTTATTTTGCTTATGTCTAAAGAAGATTCTTCAGAAGAAAATCCAGGTAAATGCGAGCGGATATTTTTTGAGAAATCTGTATCATCATCATATTTTTTTGCTATATCGCTGATAAAATATGCCTGTTTGGCTTCTTTGGGAGGCAATTGTGTGTCTATAACTCCATTTTCATATAATCGCCAATCTAAAAATCCATTTAAAAGATATTCGATATAGAAATTTATTTTATTTTCTGAAACATTGGCAATATGGTGTATCAAACTTACGGTGCAGTTCCGAAAAATCGTGTTGTAAAATTCCGGCTTAGTATTTAATTTGTTTGCCCCAACCAGCATATCAAGAAGCAATTTGCGGGATTCTTCGGGCGGTGTTTTTAGCGGATAAAGATATACATGTTCTCCTGTATAATTAGTGCGTAGGCGAATCACGTCACGTTCATCGGCTATCACATACATTAATTCATACATTTTAAAAAGACCTTTAACCGGGTCGTATGTTTCTCCTTTTTCCCGTCGTAATTCAATTGATATTGCGAGAAAATCTCCTCCTTCAAACTCAAAACTTAAAAAAGTATGTGCTATTTTCTTAACAGTTCCCCAATAAGAAACGATGAAATATAGTTTCTTTAATTTATTAAGGTCAAAAGTTTTGTCATAATAATCCAGCGAATATTCAGTTGCGGTTTTGTAATCAAAATTTCTGATGTTGTAAACAGTAACAAAATTATTGCTGATTGTTGCCCGGGGAAGAACAGACATTGGTGTTGCCCAGTTACGATCGTTGGAAGCCGGAATAAGTGACCACCAGACAAGAACGAGGATGAATGTTCCGGTGAAAGCCGACAAAAAAATCCATCGGCGCTTTACATTCAGAAAAACTGCCAGGTTAGCAAAAATAAAAATACCGACTGCGGCAAGGCGTAAAAACAGTGCGGGTGATTTCGCGAAATAAATTGCAAAAACAGCCCAAACGGACATAATGATAACAATAATTCCAATTAATGGTGTTACCAGCCATTTCCAAAAAAAGTTCAATATTTTTTTCATAATTTATTTGTTAGAGTTATTATCTACAATGATATCATTGGCTAATACTATTTTTGATAATAGAAAAAATAGAAGCAATAATTTTATATATTTCATATTTTTCTTGTTTTTTTCCTTAAACGAATTATCAACAGGATGTACGCTGCAATGTTTATCAAAATGACCAAAGTACCGAGTAACAATTGCATTTTATGTGTAAGCCCTGACGGATAAATGATTGACACAATATAATGGTCTATAAATCCACCCGAATATCCGGCTTCACCGCCTGCCAGTCTAAGTTGCTGTTCAAAAGGAGTCAGCGGGCAAATCCATCCGTAGAATTCTATTAAAACACCCCACACTGCGCAAGGGATATGTAGAAAAATCAACCATTTCCATTTCAAAGCCAGGAATCCGCCGATCACAACAAAGCAAATAAATCCGAGGTGAATCAGTATAACTAAATCTGCTGTTAGGCGAAATAACATGGTACTTATCAAAAGACTATTTTTTTATCCCGCCGACCTTGTGTCGGAGGTTTGAAAAATTGGATTAAAAAGCAATGGTTTTTGTGCAATTTTTATGTCCACCGACACAAGGTCGGCGGGACAACTCCATCACTCCATCACTCCATCACTCCATCACTCCAATCATAACTTCAAGAGTTTGCCCATCGGTGATGTTAATTTTTTTCGGAAATTCAATCAAAACTTTTTTGTCAGTGAATTTTACATCTGCTTTTATTTTTTTATTTCCAATTTTAATTACAACATTTTTTAATTTTAAATTTCCGGGAATACCGAGTGATAAAGTCTTGATTTGCAAATTACCTTTTGCCATAATAATTTTGTTGGCTTGAACACCTTTTTCACGCTTCTGTTCAAATACAGCCCATCCTTCCGCAAAAGTAAATGCTGCTTTAAAATTTTCCGGCGTAATTACCGGTGCAAAACCAACAAAACCATTTGGTCCGTCATATTGGAATCCTGCTAGTGCGAGATAAACACCCCAACTTGACATTGCGCGGGCATAATGATCGCCGCACTCTATTTCGTTATAAGGATTAAGAAATCCCGGTTGATATCTGTCGTGAACCGCATAACAAATTGCCAGACCTTCGGTGACAAAACCTTCGGCAATAAGTCCGGCAGCGACTTGATATTCAATACCCGACCAGATTTCGTTTTTGTAAGAAGTTCCGCTGGCGATATAATCACCCTGCGGCCACGTGCAAGTTAAGAGTCCGCCCTGGCCTTCTTTTTTAATGAACCATCTGAACGGTTTAAATTTTTTGTTGTAAGGTCCTATATCCGGCGCCCAATTATATTTCCATACAGCTTCCATAGCTGCTTTGACATAATTTGTCGGATAAACATATCCGAGATTAACCTGGTGTGCCCAGAATTGTCCGAATAACTGGTCGGACAAACAGCCGTCTTTATATTGATGATTAGGATATTTTTTCAGATCAACTTTTTGAATAAAATATTCTCCATTCCATAAATTTGAAACAGTCCAGGAACTTCCGCTTTCAAATAAATCCCGGCATTCTTTAGCAAATTTTTTGTCGCCCATTTCATTCGCCATTTCTTCGCCGGCACGAAGAGCAGCAAGATACAAAGCTCCTATCAAAGTGTTAGGGCCTTGATAATTCAGATCATAAGTGTTGTGCTGTGTCCCTTCAATAATTCCGTTCGGAGCGTTAGTGGTTTTAGGTCTGGGCTTAGGCGGTTTGTTTCCTATGTGGGCAAGATTCGGAGAATCTTTTCCGCCTTCTAAACCTAGCGCGTCCTGTTCGATTAAATATTCCAAAGTTATTTTAATTTTTTTCCAGTTTCGTTTTAGAAAATCTTTGTTCGCCGACATTAAATGTTCACGATAAGAATTTAATACCGTGTCGCATTGACCGTCAACCGCAAGCCACAGGTTGTCTTCACCGCCTCTGAAAGCCACGAGTCCTGTTTCAGGGAAAAAGCCCCCGCCGTCTTTTATCGGTGTAAAATCCTGACGCTCACGAATGTTACGTCCGAGTGATGGGAAAAGCCTTGCGTGAGATTGAGCGTATCCCCAGACATGAGTACAGGTTCCGCGACAGCAGGTGCAGCCTTCGAACGCGTAAAATCTTCCGTTTTTTCTCCAGTAAGCAGTGCCGGTTGCGAGGTAAGAAACAGTAGAATGCAGTCTGTCGAGCAGCCAATATGGTAGAGAACTGTCGTAATAAATATCCCGCCATTTTCTTGTGCCGCCGCTCAGCTTACCAAAATTTTTAATTATGTGTTTAGCTACATTGGCGGAACTTGAAAAACGTTTTGCGTATAGCCATCCGTTTTCTTTATTTGGGAAGTACCAGCTTAAAATAAAGCTGAAAGTTTTTTTCTGCCCGGGTTTTAAATCAACATATTTTGTCGATAGCAATCCGCATTTCTTGCCCTTTAACAGGTATTCAGAATCTTTTGTGATATATTTTTCCTTTTGATTATCAGGATACGCAGAAGACATTTTTGAGTAATCGTTTATACAGGCAAGTGAAATGTTCCCGTAGTCAACTGTGTTAGTAACTGAACCGCCAGCACCGAATCGTGGATAATTAGAGAATTCTATATTATCAATATTTATGTGGCCCCAACCTAAATTAGCTTTATCAACAATTTTATATTTAGCTTTTTTACCTTTATATTTTTTAACATCCCAGTTCTGCCAACGGAGTTCTTCACTGTTTATTCCTTTAGCTTTTTCTACTTCGTTTCCTTCGATAATAAGAGCGGCATAAACATTCTCACCGCCCCCGCCCCCGATTAAATAATTTATATAATCTTCATTAATTGTAAATTCAGGTGATGTAAGTGTGCCGACAGTTTTATCACCATTGTGCATTGTGTTTACATAACCGTTTCCGGAAAAACCTGA
>JAUVKG010000403.1 GCA_030596365.1 Chlamydiota bacterium
TTTTGACTGCAATTGGTTCTCTGTTTTCCATGCAAATTATTACCCCGATCCACTTTTTGAACGTGAAGTTATCGAAGAATTCCCTGATGGAACTAAACACGTTAGAAATATGTTCGGCGTCGTTACTGTCGAAAAACCTGAGGCAGGCAGTATTCCCGCCGAAATCGAACATCTGTTTAAAGACCGCGAGACATGGGAAAAGCATTACAAACAAAGATATCAATGGAATAAAGAACGCGTAACAAAAATGGGCGTGCTTAAAAATGGCGAAATGATTCCTTTCGATCAGGGCGGTCTGGAATTCCTGAAATCAAACGAACGCGATTATATGTACGGACTTAACTGCGGAAGTCTGTTCGGTCATATGCGCGATGTTATCGGAGTTGAAAATATAAGTTATCTTTTTGTTGATGACGAAGAACTTTACGATGAAATTATTCAAACGGCGTCTGACCTTTGTTATCAGAATGTAAAATTTGCATTGGAAAGCGGTGCGAAATTTGATTTCGGCCATTTCTGGGAAGATATTTGTTTTAAAAACAGCCCTCTCGTTATTCCTTCTGTTTTTGAAGAAAAAGTCGGACCGCATTATAAAAGAATCACTTCACTACTTAATGAATACGGAATTGATATCGTTTCACTCGATTGCGATGGCTGGATAGATTCTTTAATTCATATCTGGTTGGATAATGGCGTTAATACTATGTTTCCGATTGAAGTAGGAACGTGGAAAGCAAGCATCGCTCCATGGCGCGAAAAATACGGTAAAGAATTAAGAGGTGTCGGCGGAATGAACAAAAATGTTTTCGCGAAAGACAAAGCTGCAATTGATGATGAAATCAATAGGTTAAAACCGTTGATTGAGCTCGGGGGATATATTCCATGTCCTGACCACAGAATTCCCCCGGATGCTAAGTGGGATTTAGTAAAATACTACTGTGATGAGCTGAGAAAGGCCGTGCCGGTTTTGGATTAGCGTTTGGCGCGGCTGAGGAAATTAATTTTAATTTTTATGTTTTAGTTAAGTTTTTGATAAAATTTAAAATAAATTTATAATTTAAGAAATCCTTTTCGTTCGATGCGAAAATGAATAAAAAGGATTACCAAATACTTTTTCTAGAAAAAGTAATTGAATTAACAATAAAAGAAACTGAAAAAAAATAATATGAAAAAATTTCTGATATTAACATTCATCATAGCCATTGCCGGTTGTAGTTCATCTGAAAAATTAACGGAAATATGGCCTACCGATGCCTGTCCGAAAATTCATGAAGCAAAAACTCCCGATGGATTTATTCTGACACCTTATGACATTTTTGAAATGTGTACTCCAAGCAAATACATGATTGTAATTTATGCTGATGCCACAAATTATTATGTGGCTAAAATTATAGCATCACCTAAAAAAGCGAAAAAATTTGGTGAATGTGTTAATGGAAGAACGGGAATGATTACTCATCCTCAAAAAAAGAATCGACACAGTCTTCGTTACATCAAACCATATAAAAAGATAAAATAAATTCGTGTAAATTCGTGTAATTCGTGTCAAAAGTTTTAGATTTTTTCTTTGATTTTCTGCTGAACTAATGCAGGATTGGCTTTTCCTCTGCTTAATTTCATTACACTGCCAACGATTCTGCCGATCGCTTTTTCGGCGCCATTTTTTATTGATTCTACCGCATCAGGATTTTCTTTTATTGCCTGGTCAACCCACGCGTCAATTTCCGATGAATCGGTAACCTGAACAAGTCCCTTTTCTTCGACTATTTTAGCGGGAGATTTACCTGATTCGAAAAGTTCGGGGAAAATTTTCTTTGCGATATTTCCGCTTATAGTTTTTTTCTCAATTAATGAAATCAGTTCCGCGAGAAGTTCAGGAGTTATTTTACATTCTTCTAACGTAATATTCGACTGATTAAGTTCGCTGAGTAAATTATTAGAAATCCAGTTTGCCGCACTTTTTGGTGATACGCCGTTTTTTATTACTTCTTCAAAATAATCCGCGACATTTTTTTCTGTTGTTAGAACTGCGGTATCATATTCCGACAATTCAAAATTTTTGATAAATCTTAATCTTTTATCTTCGGGTTTTTCGGGCAGCAGTTTCCTGAAATTTTCAATTTCCTCATCCGTAAATGTCATCGGAACCAAATCAGGATCTGGGAAATATCTGTAGTCATGCGCCATTTCTTTTGAGCGCATTGAGTGAGTTTTCCCGGAATCAACATTAAACAAACGAGTTTCCTGAACGATTTCATCTCCGCGCCCTGATGAACAAAGAGCTGTCTGTCTTTTAATTTCATATTCAAGAGCTTTTTGAACATTTTTAAACGAATTCAAATTTTTGATTTCTACTTTTACGCCAAGCTCTTTCTGACCAAAAGGCCGAATGGAAATATTCGCGTCGCAGCGAAGACTCCCCTCTTCCATATTACAGTCACTAACGCCAAGATAGGAAATAAGCTGCCTAATTGTTGTAAGATAAACATAAGCTTCTTCCGGTGAATGCATATCCGGTTCGCTGACAATTTCGAGTAAAGGAGTTCCTGTACGATTGAGGTCAACCAGACTTCCTTCGCCTGAGTCATCATGAATTAATTTTCCCGCGTCTTCTTCAAGATGGGCTCTTGTAATTCCGAAAGTTTTTCTTTTCCCGTTTACATCAGCTTCGATTTGACCCAAACCGCAAATTGGCAAATCGAATTGAGAAATCTGATACGCTTTTGGCAGATCGGGATAAAAATAATTTTTGCGGTCGAATTTTGAAAATTTCGCTATTTCACAATTTAACATCAATCCGGTCATTACGGCAAAATCTACAACTTGCTTATTCAACACAGGTAATGCGCCGGGCAGTCCGAGACACACGGGGCAAACATTTGTATTTGGCGGAT
>JAUVKG010000251.1 GCA_030596365.1 Chlamydiota bacterium
GTCAATAACGATATTATTAAAGTTATCGTTTTCGGCGAGCATATTGTAATATTTCTCCATATCTCCAACGTTATTTCTAAAGCTTGCTCTTATTGCTTTTTCGGCAATAAGCATTCCTGTAGAATAAGAATCGGGATAATCATTTAACATAGAATTAAATGCTTCTTCACTTTCTTTATTATTTCTATTTCCACGTCTGGCCCTTGCTTTGTTATATAATTCAGTCAATTTTTCATCATATTTTTCTTTATCGGCTGCATGAAAATCAGTGTTCAATTGTGTTAATGTTGTTCTGAAATCACTTTCCTTCTTTTGTTCAGCATATTGTTCAACCATCTCACCTAACATTGCTGCACTTACATCTTTGTTAGTTGCCAACTGGTCGAGACCGGTTTTGGTCAACATGGTTTCCATTTTTTGAAGATCACCGTCGAGTAAATTCAGCCAATCTTTGGTTTGATCACCTGATTCAACCGGCAGATTGGAATTTTTGACAATGAATTTTGGTTTTGAAGAGTATAATTTATTGCTGATAATATTTAACCGATCAGAGATTTTAGTCAAAGTGGAGAATACTTTTTGAAAATCGTCATCACTTTTTGATTTGTAACCTTTTATAGAGTTCATGGAATAAAAGGCAGTGATTACAACAATTAGGCAAGCTGTGACGGCGATAATAACGGGTACTGAACTGTTTCCTGTGTTTTTCATGGTATTTTAAAGTATAGTGATTAAAAGAGCTAAAGAAGAAAATGACGGTAAAGTAAACCCCGAAAGTTTGCAACTGTAAGCAACCAAACCTTCTGGAAAATTCTCCCACCATAGTCTTGTTTTATTTTACACTATCTTATGACGAAAATTTTAACTTTTTATTGTAAAAGCAATTATTATGCTTTTCATTTTATTGAAAGTTCGTAGATGGTAGTTCGTAGTCGGTAGTTCCAAACGTCCAACGTCCAACGTCAAACGTCCAACGTCAAATCAGACTTCATTTTCAAATAATCCTTCAATCCTTCCTGCCATGAACGTGGAGCTTTGCCGGTTGCTTTTGCATATTTATCAAGCGACATAACTGAATAAGCCGGTCGCGGGGCCGGGCTTGGGAATTTATCTGAAGTTACAGGTTGAATATCGATGTTTTTTTCTTTTGGTAAAAAATTAAACTCTTTGGCAAGAGAAATCGCTTCAACGGCAAAATCATACCAGGTGCATTCACCGGAATTTGAAAAGTGAAAGTATCCTGTAGATTTTAACGCAATCAATTTCCATAATGCTTCGGCAAGATCGTGGGAAGATGTCGGTGATCCTTTTTGGTCGTTTACTACAGTTAATGTGTCCCTTTCTTTCGCCAGACGAATCATTGCATCAGGAAAGTTGTTGCCACCCAAACCGTAAAGCCAGGATGTTCGTACGGTCAGCCATTTTCCGCCTGCGTTTTCGATTTCGATTTCACCTGCGCGTTTAGTTTTTGCGTAAACACCTTTGGGGTCGCATTTGTCGTCTTCTTTCATTGGCGCGCAGCTGTTACCGAAGAAAACATAATCGGTGCTGACATGAACAAAAGGAATGCCAAATTTTGCTGCAGTTTGAGCAAGATTTTTCGGTCCGGTGACATTAACGGCATAAGCTGTTTCTTTATCATCTTCAGCTTGATCTACAGCGGTGTAAGCCGCGCAATTGAGGATTAAGTCCGGTTTTTCCTGATTGCAGAAAGTATCAACCGCATCAATGTCAGTAATATCAAGTTCTTCGACATCAGTTTCGATTAAAGAAACGTGTTCCGGTTTTGTAATTTTAACATCGGCAGCGAGCATTCCTTTTGCGCCTGTAAGAAGTATTTTCATTTATTATTCAGTAAGTAAGGGTCAAAAGGTCAAAAGGTTACCCCGCCAGTGGCGGGAGTCAAAGGTCAAAGGTCAAAAGCCAAATATAATTATAACGAAAAGCATAAAATTTATATAAAATGGATGGAATGGACAAAATGGACCCGATGGACCGAATGGACATCAATCCGCCTCCCCTCCTTACAAAGGAGGGGTGCCCGCAGGGCGGGGTGGTTCTCCAACAATCCAACAATCCATAATATGCTACTTTTCCGTCAATCCAACGATCCATAAGCTGGAAGCTTATTCTACTATTCCCATTCCGCTCTTTGCAGGATTACAGCTTGACCGTTGTCCATTGGTTCATCATCAGCTTCACTGATTTTAAAGTAGCCTTGAATTCTCATTTCGCCTTCCGGTTTTTCTGACGGAACGGTCCATGACAAAGTTATATCTTCACATTCCCCGACATTTAATTTCCTTATAGAAATCTCCTTTTTTTCTTCACCAATTTGATAAAGAAATTTACCGAAACTGATAGTACGATTTCCCTGATTCTGTATCACAAAATGTACTTTAGTTTCTGAACCGGGAAGTAAATTTGCAGGTTCAAAATATAAAGTTGTAAGTGCGGCATCATAAATTGAATCGCTGTCTTTTTCGATAAGGCGTTTGATGTTAACAATTCCGTTTCCGAAAAGATAATCATAATTTGCGGGACCAAGATTGTCGGCCAGGTTGAGAACTTTTTCCATTGCTTCTGCAGGTGAAAGATTATGGCTTTGAGAAAGTAAAGCTGCAACAGCTCCCGAAACAAAAGGCGCCGCGGCAGATGTTCCCGTGAAAGATTTGTATCCGCCATCCGGAGCGGTGGTATAAACTGCGACACCCGGAGCGACAACATCGATTTTATCACCGTAATTTGAAAAAGGTGCGTGAAGTTTTGCACCGTCAACTGCACCGACACAAATTACATCTTTGTAACCCGCAGGAAGCAAAGTTTTTTCTTCACCGTCATTTCCGGCAGCCGCGATCACTACGGCGCCTTTACTAATCGCGTAATCGATAGCTTCACGAAGAATTTTTGAATCACGTAATGTACCGATACTTAAATTGATAACTTTTGCTCCGCGATCAACCGCGTAAACTATACCTTCGATTACGGCGAAAGAGTTTCCCTTGCCATTATCGTCCATAACTTTTACGGGAAGAAGATATGCTGCGGGAGCTATACCGATTGTGCTGTCGGGATTTTTTCCGGCACCGATGATAATTCCCGCGCAGGCAGTTCCATGCGAATTTTTGTCACTTGTTATCGCATTGTCATCAACAAAATTATATCCCTGAAGAGTTTTTTCTGTGAGGTCGGGATGTGTGTCGTCAACTCCGGTATCGAGCAGTGCGATAATAATATTATTACCAAGTTCCGCTCGAAGTGCCGGGTCGGTATTTTTTAAAAGTTCATTTCCTTTGTTTGCGACAGCGGTAATTGGTCTTCCATGGTCGAGCATTGGAATATTATTAACATCTTTCGGAATTTCTGTGCGAACATTTGGCAAAGCTTCTTTTATGTCATCAATTTCAGAAAGAATTTTTTTCATTTCGTCTGCGCGCATTTTGTCAGGCAATTTTACTCGGATGAATCCAAGTTGATCAACGCGTCTTAACACGAGGATGCCTTTTTCTTCCAGTTGTGATTCGAGTTGTTTCATAACCGCGTCATCTGAAACGCGAAGTATCAGTTCGCCTTCTACAAAAGGGGAGTTGGAAGTTTTATTAGTAGTAATTTGAGAAAGAGAGTCTTCCGGCGCGGCAGAAATATTTTGGAGAGAATTAGTGATTGGCTGTAAAATCGTTGCGGCGATTTTATTTATATTATTTGAATCTGCCAAAATTTCTTCGTTAATATTTCTATTAAGCCGCTGCGAATTTACATTATTATTTTTGTAGAATTTTAAATAAATAAGTCCACAAACGATAATAACAAAAAATATAATTATAATAAAAGTTCTGTTCATTTTAGTTATTTGCAGAATGATTAACAGCAGAATAATTTTTATTTTATTGCCACTAAGACTCTAAAGCACTAAGTTTAATATCTTTTCTTCTTAATGTCTGATCGCACGGTAGCATGTTACTTCGTTAACATGCCTATTTTTAATTTATTAATTCCTATCGTTCTGCTGCTAATTATTCTGCAAAACAATTTAGGTTGATTGCAAAAGGCAAATTGCATGGGCTTCGATTCCTTCCTCGCGACCTGTAAAGCCGAGTTTTTCAGTTGTTGTTGCTTTAATATTTATCGCGTTTTTTTCAATTTGAAGAATTGGCGATAAAATTTCACGCATAGAATTAATATAAGGAAATAATTTTGGAGATTGCGCGATGATTGTAGAATCAACATTTACAATTTTAAATTTTATCGCGTGAATTTTAGTAATAACTTCCCGGAGAAGTATTTTACTGTCAATATTATGATATTTCTCGTCTGAATCGGGAAAATGAACACCAATATCTCCAAGACCTGCCGCACCGAGAATCGCGTCGCAAATAGCGTGAATTAAAACATCGGCATCTGAATGTCCGACGAGACCTTTTTCATAAGGAATTTCTATCCCTCCGATAATTAATTTTCTATCGGGGGCAAAAGCATGAACATCAATTCCGTGACCGATTCTGAACATTTTAATAGTTCGTAGTTGGTAGTTCGTAGTTTCATCAATCCAATTAGGACGCTGGGGAACCCAGCATACGCGGGTCGCGGCAGCGTCCCTCCAATCTATTACTTCAATAATTCAACAAGTTGATTAGCTGACGGAGAGCCGGGAGTATCTTTAGTGCTACTTCTTCCTGCTGCAATATTAGCCATATTAATTAAATCATCATCAGTTAAATTATAATTTGAGAGAGAAACATCAATATTGAGCGTTTTCATAAAATCGTCAACATTATTTTTCAGGATGCGTTCAATAACTTCAACTTTCCCGGGAGAAAATTTCGACACCCATTTTACTATTTTACCAAGTAAAACAGCGTTAGCCAGTCCATGTGGCAGCCCATT
>JAUVKG010000402.1 GCA_030596365.1 Chlamydiota bacterium
CGTTCGATGGCACCAAGTAACGCTCTATGAATTACATACGGTTGATGTTCTTTTCCGTCTTCACCGATAAATGTCATTCCGAATCTTTCCGGAAGATTGAAGTCAAATTGGATAGTAGAGCATTGCCATTCGCGCTGCAAGACGTCTTTAATTTTGATGTCAATTTTCGGACCATAAAATGCTCCACCGCCTTCGTCAATTTCAAAAGGAATGTTTTTACTTTCTACAACTTTCTGCAAAGCTTTCTGGGCTGATTCCCAGCGTTCCGGTTCGCCGACACATTTTCCTTCGGGGCGTGTTGAAACGTAAATATGCAGGTCTTCAAATCCAAAAACTTTCAACATATCAAGACAAAAATCAAGCACCCGGTCAATTTCACTTTCCATTTGGTCGGGGCTGCAGATGATATGTGCGTCATCCTGAGTAAATCCGCGAACGCGGAGCAAACCGTGAAGGGCGCCGCTGCGTTCGTACCGATAAACTGTTCCAAGTTCTGCCCATCTGATCGGCAGCTCACGGTATGAGCGTAATTTACTTTTATAAATGAGAATATGAAACGGACAATTCATCGGTTTAACGAAATATTCGTGTTCATCGATTTCCATTGCCGGGTACATACTATCGCGGTAAAAGTCGAGATGTCCGCTTGTTTTCCAAAGTTCACCTTTCCCGATATGTGGAGAATAAACCAGATCGTAGCCTGAATTATAATGTTCATTACGCCAGAAATTTTCGATTTCGTTTCTTATGACAGCACCTTTCGGATGCCATACGGCTAGGCCGGGACCTATTTCATCGTGAAAGCTGAAAAGCTCAAGCTCAACACCCAGCTTACGATGATCGCGTTTTTTTGCTTCCTCAAGTCTAGTTAGTTCAGCTTTAAGCGATTGTTTATCAGGAAAAGCAGTGCCGTAAATTCGTTGAAGCATCTGATTATTTTCATCCCCGCGCCAGTAAGCGCCGGCTATACTCAAAAGTTTTACAGCTTTTACCGCACCGGTTGACGGCAAATGCGGACCTTTACAAAGGTCGATAAAATCTGCCTGTTTATAAATTGAGAGTTGCTCATCATCAAGATTTTCAATTAATTCAATTTTGTAGGGCTGATCATTCTGTTTGAAAAAATCCAACGCTTTTTCACGAGACCAGGTTTCGTGCTCGAGCGGCAGATTTTTATTGACAATTTTAAACATCTGCTTTTCTATACGTTTAAGATCGTCCGGAGTAAATGGTTCCGGAACGTCAAAATCGTAATAAAAACCAGTAGCGATTGCAGGACCAATCGCCAATTTAGCTTCTGGGAAAAGTTCAGTTACCGCTTGAGCGAGGATATGGCTTGCGGTATGCCAAAACATTTCACGATATTCAGGGTTGTCAAAATTCATTAAAATTTATAAATATAATTTTAAAATAAGTACGAACAGCAACGTTTCATATTTATTCAAGAGTTAGGTATTATATCAAAAGGCGCTATTTATTGCAATAGATAGCATGTTCTGCTATACTATCACTCAAATCCGGCGATTTAATTAAAATGAATGAAAAATATCAATATGAATTTATCAAAATTTGGGAAAAAATTTACAGGAGTCTCCGGCATAAATGAACTGATGATCGATCTTGCCGATGCAATGAATAATAATACCGAAATGCTTATGCTTGGCGGTGGAGCACCGGCTCATATTAATGAAATTGACGCTTTGCTTCGCGGAAGAATGAATGATATCCTGAATAACAAACGTGAATATGAAGCAATGATTGGCGATTATGACGGCCCGTCCGGTAATACGGAATTTATCAAAGCGCTTGCGGAACTTTTCAGCAGGGAATTTGGTTTTGATATTAAACCGGAGAATATAGCTCTTACAAATGGAAGTCAATCTGCGTTTTTCTATCTATTCAATATGTTCGCGGGAGATTTTCCCGACGGGAAACGTAAAAAAGTTCTGTTTCCGCTTGCTCCTGAATATATCGGCTATTCCGATGTTGGTTTGTCGGAAAAATTTTTCGTTGCCAACAAACCGAAAATAGAATTTATTGACGATCATACATTCAAATATCATATTGATTTTGACTCTTTAAAAATTACTGATGAAATCGGCGCGATGTGCGTCTCAAGGCCAACTAACCCAACCGGCAACGTACTTACGAACACGGAAATTGACAGGCTTGGTCAAATAGCGGCGGAGAATAAAATTCCCCTGATTATTGATAATGCTTACGGCACACCTTTTCCAAATATTATTTATGTTGATGCGACGCCTGTGTGGAATGACGAAACAATTATCTGCATGAGCCTTTCAAAAGTAGGCTTACCGTCATCGCGAACAGGAATAATTATTGCCAATCCTGAAGTAATAAAAGCCGTTACGCAGATGAATGCAATTTTCAATCTTGCGCCGGGAGGGATTGGTCCTGTAATAGCATTGGAATTAATTCGCAGCGGAGAAATTATAAGGATCAGCCGTGATATAGTTAAGCCGTTTTATAAGAAGAAAATGGAAAAAGCGGTTGCGCTTATCAAAGAGGAATTTGAAGGAATAAATTATTATATCCATAAACCTGAAGGAGCGATGTTTCTATGGCTGTGGTTTAAAAATATGCCGATAAAATGTTCTGAACTTTATGAACGGCTGAAACGTGACGGTGTTCTTGTTGTTCCCGGTCATTATTTTTATCCCGGACTCGATGAAGACTGGCACCATAAGCAGGAATGTATTAGAATAAGTTATTCTCAGGATGACAAAATAGTTGAAGAAGGAATTAAGGCTATTGGAAAAGAATTGAAAAAAGTGTATAATTAAGTAGATTGGATTATTGGAATGGTGGATTAATGGAATGATGTCCATAAAGAAAAAGAAATTTTAACGGACGAGTAAATTAATAAATCTATATAGTGCCT
>JAUVKG010000397.1 GCA_030596365.1 Chlamydiota bacterium
GTTTGCCCGTTTAATTAAAATTCTGTCAATTGCTGCTTGAAGGGTTTTATTGTCGCCGGATTCGAGGAAAGCGTTGTCAAGCCAGTCTTTTGCATCCATATATCTACCGGCTGCAAGACAGGTTCTACCAAGTCCGAGATAAATTTCCGCTCTTGGCAATGGATAATCAAAACTTTTTTCTTCGTCAATGCAAGCGAGTGAATTTTGATAACAACGATAAGCGAATGGTATATCACCGCTCAACTCATATGCAAAACCAAGCAAAGCGAAATAAACAAAGCCTTCATGATAACCGTTAGTAACTTCAAACCGCCAGGGAAAAAGCCCGGCGCTTAGCGCTTTATGCTTGGATTGGAGAGAACCACCCCGCCCCATCGGGCACCCCTCCTTTGTAAGGAGGGGAGTTTTTTGGAATTCTTCTGCAATATCTTTACACGCTGACTATTTTGCGAGATTCAGTACATTGGCAAAATCATCTTTTGGCGAGGCATAAACCGCGAAAGATAAGAGTAGCAAGAACAAAAATATTTTTTTCTTTTTCATTTTATGAATCGAACATTTTTCGTGTTCTCTTCCAACCACAGGATTCCTTTTCGTATATGTTTTCACTACTGTCCGGTTAAAATTTATATAAGGTGATGCTTCTATTTTTATAATATTATTTTGCGTGCTTAGCGCCTTGACCGGTGCTAACGAAATAACGCGATATTTCGCGGTTACATCGGGTATCTTTGGGTAATATATTTTTTACTCTCCCAAAGGCGCCTAACGAAGTAACGTGTATTCCCACGATCAAGCTCGCAAAGTTTTAAGTCAATTAATTCTAAAAAAGATATTGATAGTAATCAAAATAAAAAGCATGCCCCGCACACGTTGGGGTTAAATGAAAGTCCTTATTTTTTGTTTTTATTCCTTTGCGAGCTTTGCGCCTTAGCGAGAGGAAAATATTTGGTTTCACTACTATCTGGAATTGATGTCTCGGTTTTATCAGTTTTCCTCTGGAGATTCAACTTTCTATTTTTTAACCGGACAGTAGTGATATGTTTTATATTCCATTATAAAAAATTAATATTTATATTTCAGCCATTTAATAACTTCACTCCAGGTAGGTTTTTTTCCTGTTTTCAAAATTCCTATCCGGTAAATTTTTCCGGCTATTGGAAACATCAAAATTAATGTTACAATATTAACTGAAAAAGATACTAAAAATTGCCATACGGGCACATCTATCAATGCCATTCTTGCAGGCATAACTATAACAGACGCAAATGTAAACATAGAAGCAATTTTCGCGAGTGAATTAGTTGGGTTTTTCATCATAGAAATAGTAATGAAAAACGGAATCATAATCAGCATTATCAATGGAAACATAGCTGACTGGGTGTCTTGAACGTTATCGAAAATAGAAGCAACTGCAGCAAATAATCCCAGGAAAATAATTAGACCCACAAAAAAGTTTATAAGAAAATAGAATATTTGAAAAGCGCTGAGATTAAAAACTATTTCAAAAGGAAGTTTAATCCATCCGGTTAATGCAACAATTATAACAGGTGATAACCAGATCGCCATTTGTAATATTCCGGTGATGGCGGTACCCATGATTTTACCGGTCATCAACTCTTTGCTCTTAACTGACGAAAGCAGCACTTCAACTATTCTGTTGTTTTTTTCTTCGATGACGGATTGCATGAGCATTGTTCCCATCATCAGCAGGCTGAAATATAGCAGGAAAGAAAAAAGGTACGCGAGTATTAATTGACCGTAACCTGTTTTTTTGATGATTTTATTTTTTGAGATTTTGAAATCTTTAAACCCTACGCTTTTTCGGGCAAAGGAAATATCTTCTGAAGAAAACTGCCTGCCGCTGAAATAATTGTCAGTCAGTATTTTGTTTATAACTCTGCCAAGTTTGTTTTGAAGAGTTATGTTTTTTGCGCTTTTAGAATAATATGTTACTCCTTTGTCTTTTAAAGCGGCGGAAGGTATGAAAACGATTCCTGTAAGTTTGCTTGCAAGTATTTCTTTTTTTGCTTCTTTTAAATAGTTTTCAAAATTATCCTCAGACATTGTTTCGCACGAAATGTTGTAAGTGCCTTCTTTAACAAACTTTTTTTCAGAAAATTCTTCAGTTAAGTTATCAGTAACTGTTTCTGATTCTGATACTATTTTGAGATTGGCTTCTTCTTCTCCTTCAAACGTAATAATAAACGCCTGTAATCCGAAAATTAACATCATCATAAACGGGATACAAAGCGTCATAAATATGAATTTTTTTGTGAGAATCCTGGCTTTAAGTTCCCGCTTTATAATTGAAAATGTTCTGTAATTAAACATGGTTTTTCTGAATGTTATTTTTTGGTTTCAACGCTGTCTGCCATTTCTACAAACAATTCGTGAAGAGAAATTTCATTTGCATCGAATCTATTTACTTCAATTTTATTGTCAACGAGTAATTTTAGTAACTGTTGTGTTTGTGATGGTTCTTTAACTTTAATAATTGTTGAATTTCCAAAAGTATCAATTTTTTCAACTATAGGAGAATTTATTAAAAAAGAAATGTCGCCTTTGCTTTGCAAACTTACATTTCGATGACCGTGCTTAGACTTGATTGTGTTTAGTTCTCCATGTAAAATAATTTTACCTTTGTCAATCATTGCAATGTGGTCGCATAACCGTTCGGCAAAATCCATTAGATGAGTTGAGAGAATTATTACTTTTCCTTTAGCTTTCATCTCGGAAATTATTTCTTTCAGCAGATTTGTGTTTATCGGATCAAGGCCTGCAAAAGGTTCATCAAGAATAATAAAGTCCGGGTCATGGAGGACAGTTGTTATAAACTGGATTTTTTGCTGATTGCCTTTTGAAAGTTCTTCAATTTTTGAATTTATTCTATCTGACAGTTG
Organism: Chlamydiota bacterium; assembly: GCA_030596365.1. GTDB lineage: Bacteria > Auribacterota > UBA3054 > UBA3054 > B51-G9 > B51-G9. The sequence continues at coordinate 2,904 of JAUVKG010000397.1, forward strand.
AAACCGTTCAAGATAATCGAGGGCTGTTTCTTTGATATCTTTTCTTTTTTTGCCTTTAACTTCGGCGAA
>JAUVKG010000294.1 GCA_030596365.1 Chlamydiota bacterium
TTCAATAAAAATAAGTGAAAAGTTAAACGCGGAGAATATTTACAGTGAACTTAATTTATCATTAATAAAACCTATTGATTTTAATTTCCAACCGAATGATAAAATTTTATATTATTTGAATGCTTTTGATGGGAACTTTACTTGTAATGCACAAACCATTAATGCCGGTGAAGTTGAAATTGAAAATTATTTTGCCGTGGCAAATGTCTCTTCCGGTATAGTTAATCTTTCGGAAATGAAAATGGATGTATTAAAAGGTGAAGCGAATGGGTCAGCCGATGTTTCACGAAAAAAGGTAAAAGGCAAAAATAAATGGTTGTTTAAATATAATATCAATTTGTGCATTACCAATATTAACGCAATGGAATTTTGTGATGCATTTAGTCTTAGAAAAAATAAAATTGGCGGTAGATTCAGTGGGTATGTAAAAACGTCTGTTTTCGGGAAGTGGGTAAAATTTCTTGATGGCAAACTTCAATCTGACAATCCGGGAACCCTTTATTTTCCTGAAGCCCAAAAATACATGACCGGAATGCAGGAGAGTATGCAGAAACAAGTTTTTGATATGATGGTTAATAGATTATTAGTTTATCCTTATGATTCCTCATGTATCTCTTTAAAATATGATTTAAGAAAAAGAACTACTGAAGTAAAGTTTAAATTTTCAGGATTGGATGAATATAAGTTTTCATTGTTTTATAATCGATCATGGATCGATGCAATAAAATTAGCAAAAAAAGTAATGTAATTATAATGAAAAAATTCTTGATAATATTAAGCTGTATTCTAATTGGGAGTGCACTTGTATGGAAATTATTCACAAGTGAGCGGTTGAGAATATCCTGGAACAATTCGTTGTATTTTTATGACGGACGGCATAAACTTTCCGGAACCGACGAAAGTGTGGATTTTGATTTGAAAGGCGAGCTCAGGGTACGTGATAAATTTTCAGATAAGTTTGTGAGAATAATTCCAAATGCCGGAATAGAGTTTTGTGATGAACAGAATCTAAGTTTTTCAAGTTCTCGAACCGGAAACAGAAAAATGCTTAAACTTCGCTCACAATGGTCAAATAATGCTGAAAATGATTATAAAGACGCTAATTGGATTAGTGAAACAAATAAATATTTGCTTTATTTCGAGCAGCGGAACTATAGTAACGATAACCTTATTTCTTATTATAAAGATCTCGCTTATGGGAGGGGAGGAATATTTTTTGTAAACCCGGAAACAGGAAAACATATCGCGCATAAAAACTTCAGCACTATTTATGTGCCAGAACCGAAAGAGGGTAGTTATGCAGGTCCGACAAACTGGTTATGGGCAGCAGCGGCGAACAGAAAATTTGTAGAGGAAACTGTTGCCGGAAAAATCACTGTTCCACCGAAAAAAAGAAATTCGCCTGGCAAGCGTGGACAAATATCTTTTGATGACAAGTATATGTATTTTCATACCGGAAGCTCATCGGGATGGATAAGAATTAAGATTGCTGAAGATTGGTTGTAATATTGAAACGATTGATATGATTGAAACGAAAAGCTATAATTATTATAATATTAAAACAAAACATGTTGGAGAAAATATGAACTTTAAAGTAAATCAGGATTTGTGTATCGGTTGCGGTGCATGTGAAGAAATTTGTCCGGAAGTATTTGAATTAGTTGATGATAAATCTCAAGTCAAGTTGAATCCTGTGCCGGAAGAATTTCAGGAAAGTGCTTTGGATGCGGGAAATGGCTGTCCTGTGCAGGCTATTTCACATAAATAATCTAACATCAGAAATTTATAATGAAACTACATATTTTTATCTTTATTTTAGCAGCTTTGCTTTTGTTTGGCTTGTATACTATTAACAAAAAAAAACCTGCAGATATTCCCGTCACGGCATCAGAACCTGTGTCAGAAACTCTACAATCGTCAGAGCCGGCGCCGGCACCCGAGACGGCATCCGAGCCAGAAGTAAAGCCGGTCTCCGAACCAAAACCTGAGCAAAAGCCAAAACCGTCGCCGACGCCAAAACCAAAGGCAGAGCCAAAACCAAAGAAAATATCAGAAGTCGTTTATCGTGATATTTTTCCCGATACCTGGGTGGCCACCGACGCGATCGGGCGTACAATGCCTGACGAATCTATTGTTGGGACAGTAAAAACCAATCAACGGCGGGTTGTCGGTATGTTCTACATCACTTGGCATACTGATGGCTTGCATGATGATTCAAAAGTCGGTAATGTTGATGTCACAAAAATATTAAAGAAAGATCCAAAAGCGCGGCTCGATGCCAAACATCCTTTATGGAAGTCAAGCAAAGTCGGAGGATTTCATTGGAGCGAACCGGAACTTGGCTATTTTCTTAGTAAAGATGAATATGTTATTCGTATGGATATGTCTATGTTGGCTGATGCCGGAGTTGATGTTCTTATTTTTGATGTGACAAATGCAGTGCGTTACTGGGATCAGTGGAAAGTTATTTTCGAAGTTATGTATAAAATGAAAGCTGAGGGGAATAAGGTTCCAAAATTTTGTTTCTGGGCGTTCAACGGTCCGGTAATAACTGTTGTTCAGGATCTTTACGATAAAATTTATAAAGTTGATAAATATAAAGACTTTTGGTTTTACTGGGATGGCAAACCATTACTGCTTTATAATGGATCACCATCTCACGATGCGAATCGCGGTGGAATAAAGCACCCTAATCCTCATTATGATCCTGCGGCAAAAACTGATCCTGAAAATCCTCATTTCGGTGACCCGGATTATACGGAAGAATATTATCTTGACTACACAAAAGAAATAAAAAATTTCTTTACTTTGCGGACAATGTGGTGGGGGTATTATGAATGGGGAGGCAAACGATTTGTCGGAACGGAGGATAACTGGAGTTTTGGATATGACTTGGGCGACAAACGGGTTAGTTCAATGAACCCGCGAAAACTTGTTTCAACTCATAAAGGAAAAAAGGAGGAAGCGGCTGTTACTCCTGCTCAACATGCATCTTCAATGATTGGTAAATGTTGGACACGAAAAAAAGGCGAGCCGAAGCTCGATAAATACGATCTTCCTGTTCCTACTTATGTTCCGTGGCTCCGTAAAAAAGTTGAAAATCCTGAAGGTTATGGAATTTATTTTCAAAATCGTTGGGATGAAGCGTTGAAAAGTGATCCGCAGTTTTTATATATTAATGACTGGAACGAGTGGACTGCAGGGAAATACAATGCTAAGAAGGGGCAGTCTTTTAATTTTATGAGGAGAAAAAATCCGTTTTGGTTTATCGACCAGTACAATTCTGAATTTACTCGCGCTATCCAGCCTATGAAAGATGGTTACACGGATAATTATTATATGCAAATGGCGCAAAATCTTAGAAAATATAAAGGCGTACGACCTATTCCGCGTTTGGAAGGTATAAATAAAATTACCGGCGATGCTAAATTCGATGACTGGGATAATATTAAAACTGAGTATCGTGATACAGTTGGTGATACTGCCCATCGCGATTATCCTGGTTACGGCGGATTGCATTACAAAAATGATTCCGGGAGAAATGATATTACGACTTGCAAAGTTGCTGTAGATAATAAAAATATATATTTCTTTGCACAGACTAAAGACCCGTTGACACCTTACACAGGAACTAACTGGATGCTGCTTCTTATTGATGCCGATAATGACACAAAAACCGGATGGTACGGCTACGATTTTCTTGTTAACAAGAAAATAATTAATAAAAAAACCACTACTCTTAAACGATATGATGCCAAGACAGATAAGTGGCTCACAAAAGCAAGAATACCTTACAAATAAGCCGGCAATAAACTTGAATTAGCTATACCGCGCAGATTACTTGGATTAACAGCGAACGAGTTCACATTTGATTTTCACTGGGTAGATAATCCCGCGGATTTAAAAACTCCGATTTCTTTATGCACTAATGGCGACAGTGCACCGAACAGGAGATTCAACTATCGCTGCATTTGGAAGAAGTAAAAAGTAATGTAAGCTTCCAGCTTACAGTTAAGCATAGCTTACAACCTTATGCCAACTTATCAAAGCAGTATGCTTTGATTAATTTGGGCGCATTCATGATCAAGGAATATTATTGTAGGAAAAAATAAACGAGGATCAAAGAAACGTCGTACGCGTTATTAAAGTAGGTCAAGCTTCCAGCTTGAC
>JAUVKG010000238.1 GCA_030596365.1 Chlamydiota bacterium
GATATGGATCTTGCTTGTTATCGTAAAGCAGCCAGGAACCCTCTAAGTCGCGGCAATAGGTATATCGTTTTGTACGCAAACCTCGATATTCCCTGCCGCCGTTAGGTTTTAACCATTGCCCGAAAGGATGAGGACAAGAAATAATTGCTGCGTCATCGTCAGAATTATTTTCTTTATTAATGTGTTTAGAGAAATCTTTTCCTTCAACAGAGTCGGGAATAGAAATTCCGCAAAGACCAAGAAGAGTCGGCATAATATCTTGCGCGTCAATTAAAGCATCGGTTTTTCCAGGCGACCAATTTGTCACACCGGGATATTTTAGCAGAAAAGGTACACGAATAGATTCATCCCATGGTTGCTGCTTTTTTGTATGGTTTTGGGAACCAAGCATATCACCATGATCGGAAGTGAAAACAAAAATTGTATTTTCTTCAATACCGCATTCACGAATTGTTTTGAGCAAATCACCAACACAGGCATCAAGAGCTGAACAGTGAGCATAATATCCTGCCAACCATTCCCGCGCATGAGGAGCAATATTTTCCGGAACATTCGGACGAAGAATAATATCTTCCGGCTTGTATAATTTCCTGAATTCTTCAGGTGCCGTTTCGTAAGGCGCATGAGGAGGTCCCCAGGACAGCATAAGCAAAAACGGATCATCTTGTGAATGATTGCGAATATAAGATTCTGCATCACGGGTTTGAGCTATCGCGTCATAACCTTCCCAATGCTTTTTTTTATCAGAATCACCGGCGTAATAAGGAGAATTATTATAGTCGTGTGAGCATTCCAGAACTTTCCAATAATCAAATCCTTTGCGGCGTTCGGATGGGATGTAATTCGATCTGCCATGACCGTCAATATGCCATTTCCCAATATAAGCCGTGTTGTATCCGGATGACGAAAATGTTTCCGCGATGCTTGTGGAGCGAGGTTGACAATAAACATCGTTAACAAAAACTCCGTGAGTCAACGGGCGCTGCCCTGTAAGCAAACTTGCTCTGTAAGGCGAACAAACCGGGACTCCTGAAATTGCATGAGTAAAATTTATACTTTCTTTTGCTAGAGTATCAAGATTTGGCGTTTTAACGTTTTCGTTACCCGAATAACCGGTAGCTTGCGCGCGCCATTGGTCACCGAAAACGAAAATAACATTAGGTTTTTTCATAATTTTGTAAAAATTTCATTTCATTTCGGTTTTAATGAATTAAACATAGATATATATTATCCCATTAAAAAAATATTCTTTGTGCTTTCGTGTCTTAGTGGCTATTTTTAATTAATATGGTCATAATTCAATCAATTGTACAAAAAGTAATATGATATATCAATATGCTTTATATTCGATTTCCCGGAAAGCAATATTGGATTTTTATTGCATTACTGGTATTTGCTTTGCGAGCTTAGCGCCTTAGCGAGATAAATTATTTTCTTATTCCCCTTTGATTTTTACCCCGATCCTGTCGGGGAAAGTGGGCATGGGGGATTTTATTACAAGATATACAGGATTTAAATTTAAAAATATATATAAATATAAAGAAACTCTCGCAAAGGCGCTAAGCTCGCAAAGAAAAATACGAATTGTATGAATTTAAAATCTATGGGATGGTAGTGAATAAAAATAAAAAATAGTTGTAATATATGTGAAGATTGTATCAAATGAGGGATATTCGCAGTTTGAACTCCAAAAATTTTATTAGATTTTAATTTTCCGAAATATTTGATATAATAGGAAAGGAGTTTCGTTCAGGCACTACGTAATTAAATTTTCAACTTAAAACGGAGGAGAAAAATGTATCGCTTACTTTCAATTATACTTCTAATAATTTTACTCGCAGGTTGTTCCGGCACCAATAGTTTAAAAATCAGCACGATTCCTTCCGGAGCAAAAATTTATGCCAATGATTCTTACATAGGAACATCACCATGTAACGTGCCGTCAAAATGGAATGTTCTTTGGTCGGATACTGTAAGGCTGAACATTAAAAAAGATGGTTATGCAGATGAAAGTCTAAACATAACAACTGAAGAAATAAGAATTATGAAAAAAAATGAAGAATACGAGGACGATTCAGAATTTGGCACAGGAAACACATTTCCTTTTACATTTAAACTTCAAAAAAAATAATAACATAATATAATAAAATGAAAAATAATAATATATCTGTTACCAAACCGTTACAACATGCATTCGATTGGACAAAATATGTTCTGTTTGAAAATTTCGATATAGGAAAATGGTTCATTATGGGATTTTGCGCCTGGATTGCCTTCCTTGGCGAAAGTGGTGGCGGCGGAGCAAATTTTAACAGCTTTCGCGGTGGCCGTGGCCGCAAAGCTCATTCGCTACAAAATTTTTGGAATTTTGTTATCGATCATTTTCTGATAATAATTATAGTAACTTCTGTTATTATTATAATTATCATTCTTGCTACTTTATTAGTACAATGGCTTAGCAGTAGAGGCAAATTTATGTTTCTTGACTGTACAGTAAAAAACAAAGCCGCAGTTAAAGATCCCTGGCGACAATTTAAGCATCTTGCCAACAGTCTTTTTATTTTCAGAGTTTTGTTTGGTTTGGCATTTTTTATTTTATTTGTCTTTGTAGCTTTTATCTCGTTTGTAATCGCCTGGCCTGATATTACGGGAAAGATTTTCAGTGCAAATGCGATTTCATCAATTATAGTTGGAGGAACATTATTTTTCATTTTGATTACAGCGACTATCATTATTCAAAACATTTTGTTTGATTTTATTGTTCCGATAATGTATAAAAAAAATATTGCAATTCTTAAAGCTATTCATATTTTTAAAAATGATTTGTTGGCGGAAAATGTTAAATCTTTCATACTTTTTTATCTGATGAAAATTCTTGTATTTATCGCAATCGGAATTCTCGTAATTGCGGCATATTGTTTAACCTGCTGCATTGCCTGTTGTCTTTTTGCAATTCCGTATCTTGGAACTGTAATTCTTCTACCGGTAATTATGTTTAAAAGATGTTACTCTATATTTTTCCTTGAGCAGTTTGGCGATGAATGGGTTTTTATCACCAAACCATCTTGTGAAATTGTAACAGCCAATCAACAACAACCCACGGACCAATCCCCTTAATTAGACGGCGCTCGAAAAGGGTTAGTGTTTTCCAACAGCAGTGTCTGTCGACTGCATTGTCACGGCAGATGGTTGGTACACGTTCCACAGGGCGCCGTGCCCAGCGAATAGTGGGTTGCCCTGCGCTAAATCCTTTTTGCCTTTCAGGCAATTGTGCCGCATTTGGAAATGCGGATTACTACAAATACCTTTTAAGTCAGGCCTTAACTAATATTATAATGATGAAATTTAAAATTCTGATTTGGATAGCAATAACCCAAATCTTGTGTCTGAATATCTCCGGAATTGATGTGGCAAATCACAGCTTTGAAACACCGGACATTATCGACTATGAAAATTTTGGCGGGAATATTACCGATGATTGGTGGTTTGTAACTTCAGGAGGTATCGCACAGGAACACGGTGGACTTGTGTCAGGTAATGTGCCTGACGGTGAACAATGTGCTTTTCTCGGTTGGAGCACAGGAATCGGCAATCATGATTTAATTCAGGACATTCCCGGACCGACAATAAATAACGATGGTTCACAAAACGCACCGGGCTCTACAACTCCTTTCGTACCCGGTAAAAAATACACAATTACGTGGTGGGAAAAACAGGCTAACGGAACCGGCGCTATAACAAACCGGATTCTTATTACAAATCGCGATGCAGGTATGGGAACATGGAATGAAGTTGTTCTTAACTCAACACACAAAGTTAATGGGTCTGCCGGCGGTTTTTCTTCCAAATCACTCGATTTCACTCCTGTTGGACGCACAAATCGAATTGCATTCAGGCTTACCGGTTTGCAGGGCGCTCTTGCTATTGATAATATTACAATTATTCCGACTGCAAGTAACAACTGGAGTTTTGAAACAGGAACTTTTATTACCTGGAATGTTTCCGGTGATTGCTGGGGCGGAGCGCCTGTAACTACCAATTTTGAAGATTGGTTTTTCGGAACAATGAACACTAAAGGACGCTTTTACGCAAATTCCCGCGTTGGCAGCGAATCTGCTGTCGGCTCTCTCCAATCCAGAATTTTTACATTGGAAGAAAATTACGGTCTCGCTTTTCTTATCGGCGGATATTCTCGCGGGGGAGCCGGACCGGGAACTGATTATAATTATGTTACGTTGAATCTTGCAGAAGACGATTCAGAACTCGCAAGAGTTTATGCACCGGGCATAACGCCGAAAATGGAATGGTCGTGTCTTTGGACAAACATCGCTTTTGGAAAAGAAGTTTACGTAAAAGCCGTTGATAATGCCGCGGGGACTGCTTATTCCTGGTTCGATGTTGACGCCTTTGCCCTTGCTTCTCCTTTCAATGGTTTTGAATCAGGCAGTTTCGGCGGGTGGAAAAAATCCGGCACCGCTTTTGGTACCGAACCAAGTGATAATGATGCCGGAGCAGGTGTCGGAGGTTGGAACGGTAATTATTACGCTCTCAGTCTTTCAGGCGGAGAAGTTGCCACCGGTTCTCTTCGCTCGGAAGATTTTACTTATCCCACAAATACGTACATTCAATTTCTTATTGGAGGATATTCCCACGGAGGATCCGGTTCGGGAACAAATTACAATTATGTTACGTTAAATCTTGCAGATGATGATTCTGAACTCGACAGGAAATATGCTCCCGGCATGACTGCCACAATGTCAACTTCCGTTCTTATTGCTGCGTCATCATATTACGGAAAGAAAGTTTATATTGAAGTTATTGATGATTGCGCGAATGGCACATTTGCCTGGCTGTCCGTTGACGAATTTGAAATAATAATACCGGAACCGGTTTCTATTTATTATTTATCATTTATCATTTGTTATTTATCACGGTTTTTGCACGAAAAAAATGTTATTAAATTTTAAATTTTTTTGTACTCAAAATAATTTTCTCCTGCCAATAATCCAACATTCCAACATTCCAATAATCCATAGAATTCCCGGTTCCGGTAAAATATTGTTTGTGTTAATCGTTGGATACAAAAAGAAGTTCGTTGAAATATTTCCGTCAGGAAAAAGTCCGAAAGATA
>JAUVKG010000040.1 GCA_030596365.1 Chlamydiota bacterium
CAGGTTAACGATAAAACCCGTGAAGATCATCGAACAATCATGAACACGATGATTCAGCTTTATGCTCAATGTCGTGAGACTCAGGAAAAGATGTCTATGGGATTTCAGATGAGTGCCTGGGACAATAAACTTTTAAGATACGGTGATTTATTTGAAGAAAAGTTGATGGCTTTAACGGTAAATATTCCTTTAGAAAAAGCTCTTGACACCTGCTGGGAAATTCTTGCGGAATGTTTTGAAAAAAATGAAGTGGGAATAAAATCGGCATTGACAGATGAATTCTGGCCGAAATAAACCACTAATGAATATTTAATTACTTAACCACGAATGAACACGAATAGACACTAATAATATATTTAAATTTTTTATTTATAACTTATAAACAGCATGGAAAAAACGAAACTAAAACGAAACAATAAATTTAATTATTCGTGTTCATTGGTGTTCATTAGTGGTTAAAAACTTATTACATTATGTCCATTCGTGGTTGAAAAATTAGTGAAATTCGTGTCTAAATATTATGGCTAAACTTAAACTTACAAAAACTTCGCTCAAAAAACAACGCGATGATCTTAAACGATTCCAACGTTTCCTTCCGACTCTTGAACTTAAAAAGGAACAACTGATCGTTGAAATGCGCCGTGTTGAATTTGAGTATGATAAAAAAATAAACGAAGAACTTTCCCTTCGCGATGACGTGAATAAATGGGTTGAACTATTCGCTGAATCGGTTGAAATGGATAACCTTGTCTCATTAACTGATGTTGTTACTAAACAAGGTAATATCGCCGGAGTTTACATTCCTGTTTTTATTGAAGCGAAATTTGATGTTAAAGAATATGATTTGCTTAATACTCCGTTATGGATTGATCGAGGAGTTGAAGTGGTTCAACAACTTGCAGCTTTCCAGGCCGAACGGGAGATTTTGTCAAAGCAGAAGGATTTACTGCAGCATGAATTAAGATTAACAATTCAAAGGATAAATCTTTTTGATAAAGTTAAAATTCCGGAGTGCAGGGAAAGTATCAGAAAAATCAGAATCTATCTCGGTGATCAGGATGCCAACGCGGTAGCAAGAGGTAAGATAGCTAAAACTAAACTTGAAGATGTACAGATAGGAACCTATGTCTAATTGTTAATTATTATTTATAATTTATCATTTATTAATTAATGAAATACGCAAAAGGAGATGATTTACAAGATAGGCTTATAGAGTTTGCCGTGAGAATTCTAGCACTTGCGGATAAATTACCGAACACACCGGCCGGAAGGCATATAAGAGGACAAATAATAAAAAGCGGAACTTCACCTGCGCCAAATTATAGTGAATCTCGCGGCGCAGAAAGTAACGCTGATTTTATTCATAAATTAAAAGTGGTAATAAAAGAATTAAATGAAACTTTAGTGTGGCTGATAATAATTGAAAGAAGCAAAATGATGAAGCAAGAATTATTAAAAGATTTAATAGATGAAAACGAACAGCTTTGCAAAATAATTTCAACATCAATTGCAACTGCCAAAAAGAAAGAAATTAAACAAATTAGTAAATAATAAATGATAAATATCGATTAATAAATAGTAACATGATTATTAAAATGAAAAAAATAACAGTTATTTCTCTTGCAAAAACAAGAAAAATAACTGTTGAGCAACTTAGAATTCTTGGCCTGCTCCACGTTAAAAATGTGCAGTTGCCGGAATCTAATACAGCTTCTTCAGTTGAAGATAAAATTAAAGCGACACATACTGCTAATGCCATTTTACAGGAAATAAAATCTAAAGAAATTAATGAGAATCCAACAATTCAGGGTGCTGAACTTGTAAATAAAACTTTGGTCTTACAGGAAAAAATATCTCAGCTTAATGAAAGAATCTCCCAAATTGATCGCGAACTTGATGAACTTAACGTTTGGGGAGAATTTAACCCTGAGCAAATTAAAAAACTCACAGGGCAGGGGATTTTTGTTAAACTTTATAAATGTAACCTCGAAGTTTTACCGCAAATTCCTGATGACTGCGTGATGCACGAATTCGAGCGCACAAAACATGCCATTGCCTTTGCGCTTATTTCCAAAGAAAATATTTCTTTAGAAATTCCTGAAGTTCAACTGCCGGAAATTTCTCCTTCTGAACTGACTGCTCAACTTAATGACCTTAATAAAGAGTTGGAGAAGAGAAATATTGAAATGCTCGCTTTAGCAACTGACAAATTATCAATAGATAATTATCTTGATGAACTGAATGAAGATTTACCGTTCGCTACAGCACATGATCAAATCGCGTCTCACGGAATTTTATGTTATCTTCAGGGATTTGCACCTGAAGGAAATGCGGAAGACTTTTCCATAGCGGCAAAAGAACATGGTTGGGGAATTTTAATTGAAGAACCTGTGCCGGAAGATAATGTCCCGACTCTAATCAGAAACCCTAAATGGTTGAAACCGATCAGTGTTGTTTTTAATTTTATTGATACTTTTCCCGGCTACCACGAACTTGATATTTCACCGGTTTTTTATCTTTTCTTTTCATTATATTATGCAATTCTAATCGGCGATGCAGGTTATGGTACTCTTTTTCTTCTCGCAACAATCGGGGTGCATATCTGGAAAGGTAAAGTTATTCCTAAACAACCGCTTTATTTAATGTATGTTTTAAATATTTCAATGATAATCTGGGGCGTTCTGACCGGATCTTATTTCGGAGTGGAGTTGCCACAGCATGCTTTCGTTAACAAAATTGTGATTCTTGATACAAGCAACTTCGGAGAAACCGTTTACTTCTGTTTCTGTGTCGCTCTCGCACAGCTTTTAATCGCTCATATTTGGAACGTTGTCAGATATATTAATTCATGGCTGGCTCTCGCTGAAGTTGGTCGGGCAGGAATAGTTATTACAATGTATTTTGTGGCGAATTTTCTTATTCTCAGTAAACCACTGCCTGGTTTTGTAATTTATTTGGGATGTGTCAGTATTGTGCTTGCGTTTGTTTTTTCCTGTATTGGAAAGAAGGGCGAAGCGCTTATTGGAAACATCTTTCAATTTCCTTTTTCGGTTATCAACAGCTTTGGTGATATAGCTTCTTATATCCGTCTTTTTGCTGTTGGATACGCCAGTATGGCAACAGCGCAAGCGTTTAATTCTCTTGCCTTAAATGTCGGTTTTAATAATATTCTGGCGGGATTTTTGGCCGTACTGGTTCTTATTCTCGGGCATTCGCTTAATATGGCAATGGGCGGCCTTGCCGTGCTTGTTCACGGATTGAGATTAAATATGTTGGAATTCTCCGGACATCTTGGTCAGGAATGGAGTGGCGAAAAATATAATCCTCTTAAGCGGACTAAAAATGTATGATTTTGAATTATTAATTTATATTAACAAAAAAATGAAGGAGTAGTTATGGACTTATGGGTATATTTAGGCGATTTTGGCGCGGTTGCTGTTCTTGGCATCGCTGGTATTGGCTCTGCTATGGGTTGCGGTACTGCAGGTATGGCTGCAATAGGCGCTTGGAAAAAATGCTATATGCAAAATAAAGCAGCGCCGTTCTTGTTAACAGCTTTCGTTGGCGCTCCGTTGACACAGACGATTTACGCGTTCATTCTTATGAACACAAAGTTTCTTGTTGCGGAAACAACTCCACAAAATTATATGCTTAAGCTTGGCGCAGGAATTTGTGGCGGTCTCGCAATTGGCGCGTCAGCTTATTATCAGGGTAAAGGAGCTGCTGCAGCTTGTGATGCTTTCGCTGAAACAGGAAAAGGTTTTGCAAATAATCTAATCGTTCTTGGTATCACAGAAACTGTAGCCGTTTTCGTTCTCGCATTTTTAATTATTGTAAAAATGTAAGTGGATGTTAGACGTTTGACGTTCGACGTTTGACATTTGACGTTTGACGTTTGATGTTCAATGTTCAACTTTAACTCCCCTCCTGTTTTAGGAGGGGTGCCCGAAGGGCGGGGTGGTCTGTCCATTTGGTCCATTTGGTCCATCAGGTCCATTTGGTCCATGAAAATTACAACCTTAAAGGAGCAAGGCGACTAACCTTATAACCTTAAGCGCGCGTTTGCGCGCAACCTTTAACCAAATACATCTATGAAACGCGAAAGATGGGGTACCAGAATTGGTATTATACTCGCTGTTGCCGGCAGTGCGGTAGGTCTTGGTAACTTTCTCAGATTTCCGGGTCAGGCGTGTCAAAATGGCGGTGGTGCGTTTATGATTCCGTATTTTATTTCCTTTCTCCTTCTCGGAATTCCGTTATGCTGGATCGAATGGACACTAGGAAGATACGGCGGTCAATATTCACATGGAAGTCTCCCTGGAATTTTTGACGCGGTAACTAAGAAAAAATGGGGGAAATATGTCGGTGTTCTTGGTTTATTTGTTCCTCTTGTAATTTTTTTCTATTACACTTATCTTGAATCCTGGTGCCTTGGATATAGTATTTTCTCTCTGCTTGGTAAATATTCTCATATCTCTGATCCAAAAGAAATGGGAGGGTTTTTAAGCGCATTCCAGGGCCTCACAAAAAATTCTCATTTTAATACTGTTGGTATAGCTTACGGATGTTTTATTTTAACATTTGTTGTAAATATGATCGTTATTTACAAAGGACTTGCGAAAGGAATTGAATTTATTTGTAAAATCGCTGTCCCGATTCTAATTGCCGGTGGAATTTTTCTGATGATCCGTATACTAACTTTGGGAACACCGGATCCTACAAAAGTTGATTTGAACGTTACTAATGCTCTCGGCTTTATGTGGAATCCCGATTTCGCAATGTTGAAAGAACCAAAAGTATGGCTCGCGGCAGCAGGGCAAATTTTCTTTACTCTCAGCGTTGGTCTCGGAGCGATTATGACTTACGCTTCTTATCTCAGGAAAAATGACGATATCGCACTCTCGTCAACTACCGCTGCAGGAATGAATGAACTTTTTGAAGTTGTAATCGGTGGCAGTATAGTTATTCCGGCAGCTTATTTGTTTCTTGGCCCTGAATTAACAATGTTAACTGCACAAAAAGGTGTTTTTGATTTGGGATTTATTACAATGCCGATAGTTTTAAACAAAATTCCTTTTGGTGATATTTTCGGATTTTATTGGTTCTTCCTTTTGTTTCTCGCGGGGATTACTTCTTCCATATCGCTTATGCAGCCGATTATTTCTTTTCTTGAAGATGAGTTTGGATGGAATCGACATAAATCCGCCCTCGCTCTCGGAATAGTCTGTTTTGTTGTCTCGCACGCGTGTATTTTCGGTCTCGGTGCCGGCGTGCTTGATGAGTTTGATTTTTGGGGTGGAACTCTTGCGATAACTATTTGCGCATTTATAGAAGTTATGATTTTTGTAATTTATGTTGGACCAAAGAAAGGTTGGGAACTGCTTCATCGTGGCGCAGATATAAAGATTCCAAATATTTTCCGTTACCTTTTTTATATTACTCCTTTTTATCTTGGTGCAATTCTTCTTTATTGGTCGGTATTTAACTGGGTTCCATGGATTGTAAAACCGTTTGGTATTGATATGTCAATTGCGTGGATAAAAAAATATCCATGGATTAATATTACGCAAATTGTTTGTGAAAAAAATCCACTTATTTTATATACCCGTGGCGGCTTGCTGATATTAATTATTTTATTACTTGCAATGATATTTACCGCATGGAAATTGAAAAAAAATAAAGGAGGTGAAAAATGACCATTTTAGGATGGATTTTTATGCTCGGTTCCTGGGGATTAATTATTACTCTATGTTCGGTTTGTTTTTATAAAGTCCTTACAACAAGAAAAGATAATATTCATGCTCCGTTAGATATTGATACAGAAGACTGAAGAATGGATTGATGGATTGATGGATTGATGGAATAATGGAATAATGGAATAATGGAGAAAATTATGATTAAAGAACAAACTACTCAAGTGGATATTTCTAAATCAGCTCTCTGGAGTATGATTCTGGGTATTTTGAGTTTTTCAATTATGTATTTTGGATTATTGACAGCTATTCCGGCTATTATACTGGGTTATGTCGCAAAAAACAAAATTAAAAAATCGGACGGAAAATTGATTGGAACAGGAATGGCAAATGCCGGACTAATCTTAGGATATATAAATATTATAGCTTCCATTATAATAATTGTCCTTTTCTTCCTATTTGTCTTACCAAATCTTTCACCAAATTGTCCGAAATGAAAATCGGGCGATTTGGCATTTGAAGAAGCAAGAGAAAAACAGGCCAAACAGACCAAACCGGCGAATTTAAGTCCGTTGGGTCTGTTGTGTCCGTTTAGTCCGTTTTCTTAATCCCGATCATATTTATCATCAGGAAAGGCAAATATCTTCTTTTTTTAGTAAAAATGCGCTTCTTTATTTTTAGTTTGTTATCCTCATCTCCATCTTTCACCTCAAAAAATTCATTTGGAATATTTGTTGTGTAATAAATGTTCTTCCAGTCAAAATTCGGGAAAAGTTCAATTATTCCCTTCCAGGAAAATCTGTAATAATCATCAGGATAAGGATGATAAGACCATACCCACGGAACTGAAATATATAACGCCCCACCGGTTTTAATCAGCGATGTTAAATTATCAGCCATCTTCCATGGCTGGCGGACGTGTTCCAGAACCGAACAACAAATACCAAGTGAGAAATAGTTTTTTTTAAGTCCGCCTGTGCCCTCAGTCAGGTCAGCGACACAATCGACGTTTTTGCCTGCTTCGAGGTCAACACCGATATATTCACTGTTATTATAAAAATCACGAAAACTGGAAGTGTTTCCATAGTCTTTGCTGCCGATTTCAAGGACAGGGCCATTAACATCCGGCATAAATTTTTTAAGATAAATTTCCTGATTTATATCACCCATTGAATTTCTCCATTTTAATATGATTTTAAATTTGCTTTAAATATTGTAATCGTATTGCTATTAAAAAGCAAATTCAATTCACTTGAACCACATAAGAAACATAAGGACACAAAAGTTAAATAGTCGTCCCTTAAAAACTGATTTATATTAATTAATTATAAAAAAGTCTTTAATCTTTTGTAATAAAAATTTTTAGACTTTTGAATCGTTTTTGAAGTTCCCTTACAGGTTAGTTGTTTTCAATTTCAACTGTATTTTTCGGGTTTAAAAGCTTATGTTTTCTTATGTTTCTTATGTGGTTAAATTATTTCAATTTCTTTCTAAATTCTTCCGCAATTTTGGTGATTCGAGGTCCGGGAACCATTAAAAAATCATTTGTAAGAATGAAGATCCTGCAATTTTTGTTTAAAATTTCCCACTCCTTAATTATTTGTTCCTCATTAATTTTTTGGCCGGGACGAAGTTCAAAAATGATTGAAGGCTGACGCGCAGCTATGACTTCGGCGGCAATTGTCGGATAAGCTCCGATAACATCTTCACAAACATTGCTTCCACCAGCAATTGTTAATGCTTCATTTATAAAAGAATTCTTTCCAATTGTAGTGCAGGAAGCCACCGGACCGGTTTCACGACCAACGCAAACCAGAACGGGAACAGGTTTCTTTTTAACAGCGAGATCGCGGATTTTGTTCCATTTTTTCGCCATTTGGTTTCTCAATTTTATCGCGGATTTGGAATAACCGGTTTTATTTCCGATTTGCTGAATTGAATTTGTAATTGTTTTCCAATTGTCGAGTTGAACATTGCATGCAGGGATTTTATAACTTTTACAAAACTTTTTAATTTTTGACATAAGACCCTGGTAAATTATCAGATCAGGCTTTGATACTAAAATTTGTTCGTAAGATGGATTTATTGCTCCACCAACTTTTTGCTTCTTTTTCGCTTCCGGAGGATAATTGCAGAAATCGGAAACTGCAATAATATCATCATCTGCACCAATCGCGTAAATGATTTCAGTAATTGCAGGGGAAAGAGCGATGATTCTTTTTTGAATTTTGGATTTGATTCGTAGTTGGTAGTTCGTAGTTGATAGTTCGTAGTTCTGTGTTCGCGAAGCGCCCGGAGAGTTTCGAGCGATGTTCAATGTGCTTTGCTGTCCTTGCCGTCCCTGTTGTCCTTGTCGTCTTTGTGTATTTGGACTAACACATTTGGCGCTGCACCCGGAAAATTTTGGAACTTCGGGAACAAAACCATCATCAGCAAAAATTGTTGATTGCAGCCCGCAAAAAAAAATGATTGAAATTATTGTTGCAAATAAAAAAAATGTTTTTTTCATAATAAGTTTAGATTTCAGCTATAGGACAGATTGGACATATAGGTCTTATAAGTCCAATAGGTCCAAAAGTCCTAATTTATCGAATGCAATCGACAAATTTTGTTGATTGCATCCGATTTTGCTTACTTAAGTATTTTTAATTTTTATATTTCAGTTTTACTTTTTCTTTTTTCGTTTCTGTTGTCATTGAATCAATAGATTTAGCATAGAAATCATAATCTCCCGCGCGAAGTATTGAAGTAACATCGCTTGTTTCTGTTCCATCATCAATTGTGTATGGAATTGTGCCGCGAAGATTTGATTTTTTCACACTTCCCTTGATTTGCATAACCTGCTTTTTAGCTATCCATTTGATAGTTGTTTTTGCAGATTTGTCAGAACTTGTATAATTCCAGGTAACTTTCTTGTCGGAAACTTTCATTTCGCCTGTGTCATTGACAAGAAAGACAATATCACCGACCTTTAATGTCAAAGCTCCATCCAGCCAATTAGTAGGGGAGGTAGTCATAGGAATAGAAGCGGAAAGTTTAGCGTTATCTTTGTTATCTTTTGTCAACAAAATTTTCGCGTTAGCTTTATCAACAGAAAGAGCTTCAGCTTTCCATGAATAAGCAAAAAGTCTTCCATCAAAAGCTGTGTAAAGAATGTCGTTTGCAATTGCCGGTGAAGATCCGCCGAGAGCAATTTCCGAAATGACAGATCCGTCAGCAACATTTATAGCGGTTAAATTTGTAGAGTTGTTCGCTGAAGCGTAAACAACGCCTTTGCTGATCGCAGGCATAAATGTCCACCCTCCGAGACTTTTTGCGACTTTCCAAAGCTGAGTTCCTGTGATCACATCAATTCCTGTTAATTCCTGCGGAACGCCCCATGAATCTCCTGAAGAATGAACGAGAACATGCCCTTCAATTGCCGGTGGCATATCGGAAACATTGACCTGTGCAACCCAGTTTACAGTTCCATCCCCTCTGTTAACGGAATAAAGGTTTGAGCCTACAGTAGCACTGAATGCGAAATCAGAAACAAAAAGAACGCTATTTAGCATCGAAAGATTTTGAAGACCTGATGCGTCAGGAAGTCCTTTACTCCAACCAACTGTTCCGTCGGAAGTATCGAATTGGAATACGAGAGGACCTGAGCATCCATATCCTTTGCCTGCTGTTTCATAGATGACCGGAGTGCAAGCTGAATAAGAAAATGCCGGATCGATCACATTCCATAAATTGCTGCCTGATTGAAGATCGAAAGCGCTCATGCTTTGAAAAGCATTTCCCCAGTTAAAACATGGAACAATAATTTTTCCATCAGTAATTTTACAAGAACCGTTACCTACTTTGTTCTCAAGTGTGATTGTCCAACGTTCAGAACCGTCAAGGTTCCAGCAACCCAGGAAAGCGTCAGCCGCAAAAACAATACTTGAACTTCCAACCACCGGTGTAGCCCAACTGCCCCATCCCGCCGAGTCATCGACCATAACAGGAGCCTGCCAATCAACAGCAAGAGTTTCTGCGTTTAAGCAGAAAAGAGAACCTGTAGCGCCATTAGCATAAACATATACTTTTCCATCGGCAACAATGGGAGCAGAGCTTTCTTTTAAGCCAAGATCTGCTGTAAAACTAATGACAGAATTGTTAAAATCACGCGGAGCGTAATCAGTTGTTACAGCCGAATTTGCGTTGTTACCTGCAAAAGATGGCCAGTCAGCAGCGAAAATCTGAGACGAGATTAATACCGTTACGATAAGGGATGTTTTGAACAAACGATTCATAGAAATCTCCTTTTTGTTAAATAGTTTAAGGGTTTGTTCTTTGTCCCTTCTATAAAAAGAAAAACCCGAGCCCCCTTGCGGAAGTTCAGGAATATAATGACAGACTATTGTGATTTCTTAGTATGCCGTAACTCCTGAAGCCGAGGATTTAACGGTTTTTCCTTAAAATAAAAGGAACTTTCCGGTTTACTCAAACCGGACATTTTTACAGGTCGGTCTTCTGGCTTATGTCCTGATAGCTTCTCCCGCCTTCTCACTCCGCGATTGGAGCAATGACTTTTTGAGAGTTGCATGGACAGTTACAGCGGCGGTCCCGCGCCGGAATTACACCGGCTTCCCGAATTTTCCGTAAAACTGTTACGGACACCTGTAATTGTGTTGTGAACATTATATAAAAATGCAAATCAAATTGCAAGAAGTGGAAGGATATTAATTGATCTAATTTCTAATTAACCTAATTGACCTAAACAATGACCAAATTAACAAAAACCAATTGGACATTTTTAATTGGATAATTGGGATTTCTTTAGGTTAATTAGAAATTAGAGTAATTAGAAATTTTAAGTTGACCTGATTGAGCTGATTTGATACAATATCAACTGTTATGTTATCAAATCTTAAAAATTTTATTTTATTATGCTTATCCGTTTTTTTTATGTCCGGGTGTGAGAAATTGTTGCAGCCTGATGCTGAAAAGAATAAATCTTCCAGAAGCCGTTTAATAGAAAACACTCCAAAAATTCAAATAATAAAAGTCCTGAAAGCGGATTTATTAAAAATTCTTATCAACGGAAATACTCAAAATATTCATCTTGCCGGAATTAAAGCTCCATCACCAAAACCGGGAAGATTTAATAATGATTTAAGTAAATCTTTGGGGCAGGATATTAATCTAATTAATAAAGCGGGAAAGCAGAGCGTTTCTTTAGTTCGTGAACTTACAAAAAACAGGGAACTACGTTTTGTAAATTTCGGTACAAATACAGTGAAAAATGGTAAAGTAATTTTCGATGGAGATATTATTTTTCAAAACGATACCACACTCATAGAAAAACTTCTTGGTTATGGCGCCGCGATAGCTCCCTATGATAAATATTCAGCAGTAACCGCTTATAAACAAATTGAAGATGACGCAAGAAAAAATGAACGCGGACTTTGGAAACATCCTGTTAAAATTGACCGCAGATTTTACGCAAAAAGTTCTTTTAAATCTGAAACATTAGGAATGAACAGATCGCAGGTGCGGCAGCAGGGGAATGGCGGAAACCAACGTCTTGAATCTCACAAGGAATTTGAAAAGCAGGGGAAAATAATTATAAATTTAAGCGTAAGAAAACCGCTGTTTCATCCTTACAAAGGGACAATAACTTACGCGTTTGTTAAGAGGCAGGATTATGGGAAAAAAGTTCAGGAAATCAGTTCCGCTCCAATTAGAGGAGAATCTCGTAACTCACGGCGGAGCAGTACAAGCAGAAGTAATTACAAATCTTTAAGCAGTGCAGACAAAGATTCTAACAGGAGAAATAAACAAAATGATAGTGATTACAATAGAAGTGTAAGTGGTCAGAATGTTTTTAAAATAGCGACTTCCAAATCAATAACGGAAGAGTTTGAGTTTAATTCTCTTTCGACAAATATTGTTATTTTGTCTGATATTGTAAATTACACAAAAAGCATAAAAGCCGGTACATCATATTCTCATGGTGAATATTATGTGAATTATGATCTTGAAATACGAATCGGAACAAATTTAGTTTATTCACATTATCACAATCAGTAATGTTACATGAAATATCGCTACTGTCTGGGGAAAAATGAATCATTAATAATTATGGCTATATTGATTACGAATTAAAAATAGCCACGAAGACACAAAGGTACAAAG
>JAUVKG010000184.1 GCA_030596365.1 Chlamydiota bacterium
AGTCATCGCATAAAAAGCAATTGCCAGAACTATCAGAAGCAGCATATAAATTCCGGTTATGTTAAAATAATAGCCGGTTCCGAGCAAAGCGTAAGTTCCTGCAAGGCCAATTGAGCCGAACAACATCAAAGGTTTTCTGCCGATTTTATCTACTGTATAAATAGCAACAAAAGTAAAGACAAGGTTTACAATTCCCGTTATGACAATGCTGAACATAATCGCACTAACTCCATAACCTGCAGCGGAAAAAACTTCCTGTGCGTAATTGAAGATAACATTAATACCGCACCATTGCTGAAGCACGGCAAGAAAAACTCCCAAACTGATAATTATCATTAGTTTGGGTTCCAGCAAATCTTTAAAATTAACTTTCGATATTTCTTTGTTTTCTAGCGTAGCCTGAATATCTTCGACTTCAGTTTTAGCATAATTTATACCACCGATTTTCGTGAGTATTTTTTCCGCGAGCGAATTTTTTCCGTATTTGATGAGCCAACGCGGACTTTCCGGAATAAAAAACATTAGAAAAAAGAAAAGGAAAGCAGGTACTGTTTCCGCACCGAACATCCACCGCCATCCGAATTGCCCGTTCCATGATTGATTAATAAATTCTGTTGTCGCGTTTTCCGGAACTTTTTCCGCGATCAGCATATTAACTATTTGAGCGGCAAGAACGCCGACAACAATTGTTAACTGATTTATTGAAACGAGTTTTCCGCGCATTTTTGCCGGAGCAATTTCCGCAATATACATTGGCGAAAGAATAGAAGCCATACCTATCCCGAGTCCACCTATAATTCTAAAAACATTAAAAGAAAAATAATTCCATGCCAGGCCTGTACCAATAGCAGAAACAGTAAAAAGCAAGCCCGCGGTTATCAACAGTTTTTTTCTGCCGAGTTTGTCTGATAGAGTTCCGGAAATAATCGCGCCGACAAGACATCCGCTCAGCGCACTGCTTTGCGCCCATCCTCTCATTAAAGGCACTTTGTCGGTTATATTGAAAAAAGGTTCATAAAAAGGTTTTGCGCCGCCAATAACTACCCAATCGTAACCAAACAACAAACCGCCCATTGCGGCAACAAAACAGATAAGCCAAATAAATGGCATATTATAATTTATTTTGTTTTCAATAGAATTGTCCAGCAAAACTTTTTCCTATTTTTAAAAGTTAAAAATTAAAATTACAAAATTCAAATAATAAATAACAAATAAATTCCAATAATCAAATTCAAAATGCAACATCCCCCTCAATCCCCCTTCAAAGGGGGTTTTATTCGTTTGTATTATTCCCCTTTTCTAAAGGGGGATTTTGTTTTCTTCTTTTGTTATTTATTTGTAATTTGTTATTTGTTATTTTGTTTTCTTTGGTATAAGAAGTATTTGTGAAATCATAACATTCGGACCTTTTATGTTTCGCGCGTCAAGAGTTATTTTCCCGGCTTTAGCCATTTCCGGTGTAACAGTTTGCTTCAACCAGAATCCATCTCCATTATATTTTGCAAGCGGGCCTAAATCTTTACCGCAGAAGAATAAAGCGACTGACCTGTTTTGTTCATCCCAATCATGGAAATGCGCGTAAAAAGCTCCATCAAAATCTTCCGGACAATCAATTTTAACAATGATGTTTTGCGCATGCCAGGATGAACTTTTCTTATCACGCCAAACACCGCCCTGAACGGAATAATTGAATCCTTTTTCTAACGCGATGGCTTTATCGGCATCAGCAGTCCAAGGTTCCGGCTTTGCGAACGGAGCATTTACTCCTGCTCGAATATTTAAAACAGCATTTTCAATATTTGTTGGAGGATCGGCTTTTTTTGGAGCAGGCCGCAGTTCAAAAATTTTATCAAGAGTTTTTTTGTCAAGCGAATTAGGACGTTGAGGAGAACGTCCCTCCAGTTGATTTGTTGGAGGGTCGCCGTCCCCGGCGACCTTATTTGTGGGTAAGAATTTATCTGAGTTCATATAAGTAATCAAACTGTGCAAAAGTTGTTTTGCTTCGCGCCGGTTATCAAGATCGTTCCGCAGGTCTATTGAACAGAAAAGCAGTTTTCCTTTGCCAACTTTCGCTTCGAAAATTGCAGCGTATTTTTTGTTGCTATTAAAGTCTGGAACAAACTGAACAATCGGCCTAAAATCTGCCGGCACTTCATTTATCAGCAGCGCTTCGGATTTCTCAAGCAAATCATGCCACTGCCAATCAGCATAAAAATCAGAAGGAAATCCGGATAGAGCAAGGTGATTCGTATCACATAAAATCCCCATAGTTTCAGGTTGAGATTTGAACAATTGAAAACACCAAAAAACCGGATGCCAGCGCGCCGGTTCTGCTTTAACAAAAGTTTCTTTATCAGGCATAAGCAAAACTTTGCCACCATTTTCCAGGATTTCCTGAGTTTTTGCATCCCAGGTTTTTGAGATGGTGACATCCCGTAGTCCGTGATCCGTGGTCCGTGGTCCGTTATCGGTACTTGGATAAACCCAGAGATTCCAGGAGTTCTTGTTGGAGTTCACAGCTTTAGCGTGTCTTGTAGGAGTCCACGCTTTAGCGTGTTTTATTTCAATTTCTACATTGAGTTGCGCCGGAGAATTTATTTTATCGAGTTTAAATTCAAACTTACCGAGTTGAGTTGTCTTTCCTGTCGGAATATCTGATTTTTTAAATTTACCTTCCGCGATAATTTTTCCGGCTTTGGTTTTTATAGTCCAGACAGGTGTTACATTTTTTAAATCTTCTTTTCCGTAATGAGCAACTTCGGCAGTTGCTTTGAAAGTTTCATCAGAATTCCACGTAAAACTTCTTGTGCGGATAAGCGGAACAGTTTCGCTACAGAACTCGCGGAATTTTTCCGGAGTAACTAATCCTTTAGAATCAAGAAAAACATCAAGAAGCCCTATTAACGCCGTCCCCTGTCCCGAAAAATCCTGTAAGTCAAGCAATTGAAATCCTGCAACATTCGGCGTTCGTAACTGCGCTTCAATATTTTCTTTATAGATTTCGACAGCTTGCTTTCCGGAAGCCTTTTGAAAATCGTCCGCCAAGTCAAGCATATTATTTTCTTCAAGTGATTTTTTAAAAGTTTCGAGATTTCGCGGTTTGAGATGTCCTGTATATTTTGGAATTTCACTGTAGTTCGGATATATAGCCGGCTGGCCTATTTCATGAGCAATCAACGGGCGTTTAAGATGTTCTAGTTTAGCGTTAAAATCTTTGAACGGATTTATGCCTCGAGCAACTCCTTTCAAAGTTCCCGCGCCTACAAAGTAATCATCTTTCTCGCGTTCAACTTTTGGAGGATGAGTTGTAGCGGTATAAAGATGCCTCGGGTCTTTCTTTTTCAGATAATCAACAAGATATTCGAGGTACGGATCGGTGCCATCTCCAAGTTCATTTCCCATGGACATCAGGCAAAACGAAGGGTGATTTCCATAAGTGTCAACTATTCGATTAGCTTCAGCAAGAATAAACGCAGCTCTTTCAGGGATACTGCCAACCAATCCGTAACCATCCCATAAAGGCGGCTCAGTTTGAAAAATGAACCCGAGTTCATCAGCCGCGGTAAATGCGGCATCGGGCGGGCACCATGAATGGAAGCGAACATGGTTCAATCCATAATTTTTGTAAACATTGAGTCTCTTTTTCCATTCTTTAACTGTCATCGGAGGATAACCTGTCAGAGGAAAAATTGCAGAATCAGCTCTACCACGCAAATAAACGGTGCGGCCGTTTAGTTCAAAATGGTGACCATTGGCACGAAAATCACGGAGAGCGAAAGTGACGGTTTTTAAATCGGCAATATCGCGCGTTGGAGGGTCGCCGTCCCCGGCGACCTTATTTTTAGCGTGAGTATTAGGACGCTGGGGACAGCGTCCCTCCAGCGTAATTTTCAACTCATGCGAATTCGGTGTAAATTCGTCCCAGAGTGTCGGCTTTTTACTGAAAGGAAGGTTAACTTCGACAACGGTTTCTTTTTCATTCACGGAAAAAGGAATATTTTCCACAGAAACATCGTCAGTCAAATCTTTAAGATTTATTTCCCCATCAACTTTTTCGCCTGTGATGTTTCCGATAGTAATTTTAACTTTAGTAGTTTTTTTCTCAAAATCCGGATAAGTTTGAACTGAATCTATCCAGACCTTTGGACTTGCAATAAGTTCTATTCTACCGATAATTCCGTTCCAGTCTGTTTGAGTTTCTTCTGTGATAGCATGTGTCCAAAGTATTGGAGCGAGAGTATGGCCGATATTAACCTTAACCGAATTATCAACGAGAATAGTGATGATATGTTTACCAGGCGATAGAAAATCTGTGAGATCATAAACATGAGGGACACAAAGGCTGTTTTGTGATCCAACATAATTACCATCAACATAAACACGTGTTTCCCACATAGCTCTCTCAAGAAAAAGAACAATTCTTTCGTTACTCCAGTTTTCCGGAATAGTAACTTCTTTCTGATACCACGCTTTGCCAATGTATTTGTATTCACGGGTAAGATGGTTCAAACATATTTCATCATTCTTGATTCCGAGTTTTTGTTCATCAAGTGATCCGGGCAATTTTGCTTTATCGGGCAGTTTTTGACTGAACCATTGTTCTTTTATCCCGAGATTATCCGGGTCGAGTTTAAAATTCCAGTTGCCTTTCAGGGAAATAGATTCTGCGCCGGCAACTGCCGACATGATTGTAAAGCTTAACATAATGATTGTTCCTAAGTGGTTCATGGTAATTGTGGTGTCAGGTGTCAGGTGTCAGGTGTCAGGTGTCAGGTGTCAGGTGTCAGGAAATTCATCCCGATTAATCGGAATGAATTTAGTATTTACTTTTTCATTGCTAACGAAGTAACGTGTATTCGCATGTTCAGCGTTCAGGTTTAAATAATTATATAAGATAATACAACTAAATTCAATAACAAATCGGATTATTTTTAACACTAATCGGCAAGAATTGCATAATTATTGAAAAAAGTGTATAATTTAAAAAGTGGAAAAGTGGAAAGGTGGGAAGGTAAAAGAACATAATAATTATTTTTAATATTCATTTGTGTTTATTAGTGTCCATTCGTGGTTAATTAAATCCCCCTCACCCCCTTTAACAAAGGGGGAATTCGAGTTATGAAAAAGTTAAAACCAAAACTCGGTATTGTTCCAAGATGTGAGATATATACCGAACTTTCTCAACCGCCTTTGGAAACTCATACTCATGATTTTGATGAGCTTGTTTTTGTTTTCGGTGGTTCGGGCATTCACGAAATTGATGATGAAAGATACCCTTTGATTCGTGGTGACGTTTTTGTTCTTAGGGGGAATCACGTACATGGATTTGACGAAACTAATAATTTACATCTGGGAATGATTTTGTATGCCCCTGACTTTTTTGATTCTTTGAGAAAAGAATTTTCGGATTTGCCTGGATTTCAAACTCTTTTTATTCTTGAGCCTCATTACCGTAAAAATCACAAATTTAAAGCAAAACTTCATTTGAATTCTGAACAGTTAAATGAAGTTTCCCGTTTGTTAAATATTATGAAAGAAGAAAAAAAAAGTGAAAGACCGGGTTATCAATCTGTTATTGATCGTATGTTTGGTGTTTTAATCGTGCTTGTCAGCAGATACTATTCAGAAACAGAATCTCCCAAACCAAAAGCTTTGATGAGAATTAGTTCGGCAATAAGTTATATGGAAAAAAATTACGCGCAACCCGTTTCTGTTGCATTTCTCGCCAAACATGTTTACACAGCCGAAAGAACTCTTAGGTATTTGTTCAAAGAAATAACAGGACTGTCACCAAAAAATTATCTTATTCGATTGCGAATAAAAAAAGCCGCTGAAATGATGGCAAAAAATAACAGCATTCGCGTAATTGACGTTTCCTCAAAAACAGGTTTTGATAACAGTAGCTATTTTTCAAGAAAATTTAAAGAAATTATCGGTATAACTCCTATGAATTATTTAAAACAACAACGGAAAATGGTGGAATAAATCCGTAATCCGTAATAAAAAAAAGGGACGCCCTTTCCAACCCCTCTCGGGGCGGAAAGAACATCCCTTTCTCATATCAACCGG
>JAUVKG010000026.1 GCA_030596365.1 Chlamydiota bacterium
CTAATATTTTCTGCTGTCATATTCTCTTTAAAAGTTCTAAAGCTTTCCAATAGGGGGAGCTGACAATTTCAAGCCCTTTGGCATTTGCTGAAGGGTCTTTATAAGTGTCAAGCAAATAATGCACGAAGTTCGAGCCGATAAAACCGGCTCCCCCGGTAACGAGATATTTCATAATAAATTAGGTTTCAGGTTTCAGGTTTCAGTATTGGACACAATGGACCTAATGGACATTATGGACGAAATGGACATAACCACCCCGCCCTTTGGGCACCCCTCCTAAAACAGGAGGAGAGTTTTAATTTTTTCAGTGTCAAACGTCAAACGTCGAATGTCAAAGCACAAACTTATTTCTTCTTCTTCTGCCATAATAACAGAACCGGACTCGCGATAAATATAGATGAATAAGTTCCGACAATCACACCAATCAGCAACGCGAAAGCGAAGTTGTTGATTACCTGCCCGCCGAACAACCAGAGGAACAGAACAACAACCAAAGTTGTCAAGGAAGTCAAAACAGTTCTTGAGAGAGTCTGATTGATTGAAAGGTTCATAATTTCCGGAAAAGAAGATTTTCTCATTATATGCATATCCTCACGAATTCTGTCGAAAACAACAATAGTATCGTTAAGTGAATAACCAACAATAGTGAGTAAAGCCGCGATAACACCAAGAGTGATCTGATGGCCTGTCAGGGCAAAAATACCAAGCGTAATCAGAACATCATGCGCCAGAGCAATAATTGCCGCAACACCGAATCTGAATTCGAATCTCCACCAGATATAAATAATAATTACACCAAGCGCGAGAAGAATAGCCCAGAAAGCTTTGGTTTTTAATTCCTGTCCGATTGCCGGACCGATTCTATCAACTTCAAGTTCTTCCATTTTGTTATTTGGAAACGCTGTAATTAAAGCTGCGAGAGCATTAGTTGAAGAATTAAACGAACTTCTTATAAGAATTTCATTGCTGTCACCAACACGCTGAATTGTACTTTCGCCCATGCCGATAGAATCCAGCGCTTTTCTAACTTGCGCGACAGAAACTTCGTTATCAAATTTTATATGAGTAACGTCTCCACCGGTTAGTTCAATACCTTTAATTGGAGTATTAAAAAGGCTGTCTGACTTTTGCGCGACACCGGCTTCAATTGCTTTATTTTGATTAGCGTTTCTGACAGTAAATACAACCATACCAACAACAATAACTGCTAAAGAAAGAACATAAGCGAAATATCTTTTTGAAATAAAATCAATGTTCGGCCGTTTAAAAAACTGGAACATTTTAAGAGATTTAAAATTGTCGCGTGTTAGCAGTAAATCAAATATGAATCTGCTGACAAAAAGTGATGTAAACATACTTGCACTGATACCGATAATCAATGTTAACGCAAAACCGCGAATTGGTCCCGTGCCAAGCATATAAAGAATCATAGCGGTTAAAATTGTTGTTACGTTAGCATCAACAATAGTAACCTTGGCATGAGCAAAACCTTCCCTTACTGCACGCTTCAAATTATTTTCTTTTGTTAATTCTTCACGAATACGTTCGAAAATAAGTACATTTGCGTCAACCGCCATACCAATTGTAAGAATAATACCCGCAATACCCGGCAGAGTTAGAGTTGCACGGAAGAATGCCAGCACACCAAGCAGAATCAAAATATTGAATACAAGAGCAAAATCAGCAATAAGGCCGGCTAATAAATAATAAGCAGCGATAAAGGCAACTACACAGATCAATCCAAGTAAAGCTGCACGTACACCGCGTTTTATTGAGTCCGCACCAAGAGTAGCGCCAACAGTTC
The DNA here is from genome assembly GCA_030596365.1 of Chlamydiota bacterium. Taxonomy (GTDB): domain Bacteria; phylum Auribacterota; class UBA3054; order UBA3054; family B51-G9; genus B51-G9. Next base: position 1,805 of record JAUVKG010000026.1, read on the forward strand.
TGTTTTGAATTATCTCCATTTTTGCCGGAAGAGCACCGCTTCGCAAAACGAGAGCGAGTTCAGCGGATTCTGATTCTGTAAAAGAGCCTTTAATAATTGGATTAGTGTCAATAAAAGTAATGAGAGTCGGCGCGGAATAAATTACATCATCAAGAAGAATTGCGAGTCGTGAAACTTTATTATCATTTTTATAATCCTTCTCGCATTTTCTTGATATACTGCGCAGACGTGATCTTCCACGTCCATCCAGAGAAAGAGCAACATGCCTGTCATTAGCTGTTCTTCCAAGATTAACTTTTGCGTCTTTCAGGGACATGCCGTCAATTGCAACATCTTTTTTAATAAGAGCAAAGTCACGATAAACGCGTCCGAGATGTTCATCAGGAACTTGTCTGCCAAGCATGAGAATATAATTAGCAGGGATTCTTTTTTGAACTTCAGGGTCTTTAAGCACAAGTTTAAAATATTCAGTATCAGTATCGTCTATTTTATAAGTTGTGTAAGAAACTCCTTCTTCTGTTTGAGATGCTTCTACATGAATTTTATCTTTAATTTTCTTGACACGATTAATACTGTTTATAACACGTTTTGTTAATTGATCGTTAGCGGTAAGATGAAATTCCATTTTGGCCGTTTGTTTTAATAAACGTAAAACGCGATTCTGATCTTTTTCACCCGGAAGCTGAACAATAATTCTCGCCTGTTTGTTTTGAACCTGAATACTCGGCTCTGTTAAACCAAGTTCATTAATTCTGTTTTCAACAACATGACGTGCTTGTTCAAGAGCACGTATTTTAGTCTTCGCAATGTAATCACCTTTAAGACTAACTCTAAACTTTTTGCTTTCAGGGGCTTCGGGAATATTAAGTATGTTCGCAAAATCAAGATCAGCTCTTAAAGCCGTAGCAGCCTGTTTTGCACCGGCGGGATTTTTGAATGTAAGTTCAATAGTTGCCGGGCCTGTATCTGTAACAAGTTCAAAAGGAATGTCATTGTCCTTATCCTGGAGAGCTTCTTTGATTCGTTCACGAACATTTTGATTTTGTACACGAATTGCATCGTCCATATCAACTTCAAGTACAGCATAAAGTCCGCCCTGAAGGTCAAGCCCGAGGTTTAGTACACGATCTCTATCTCCCTGCACCCATTTTTTTGCACTTAAAACAAAATGGCCAACGACATCATTGTCCGCCAATTGCATTTCTTCTTCTTTCCATTTGCCAAGAATATCCTGCGATGTGTCTCCGGCAAGCTCGGTTCTCTTTTCATCGGTATAAGTACCCCACCGAACGGTTGGATAAACAAAATATAGGCATATAAGAACACCTATGGCAATAATAATTCCTTTAACACGCAATTCGCGGTTCATATTTTTCCCCAAGTTTAAATTGAAAACAATTTTTTGATAAACGATATTTAAACCATACCAAAATTATATTTATTTTACTTCGACTTCTGCCGGAGCATTTGCTTTTTGTACAATAGTGGAAATCGATGATTTTGCAAGTTCAATACGCGTGTGATCATCAATCTGAACACGCACGCTATTGTCTTTTACCTGCTTAACTTCACCGTATATTCCACCGACAGAGATTATTTTATCTCCCGGTTCAACAGCACTTAACATCGCCATTTTTTCTTTCTGCTTTTTCTTCTGCGGGCGAATCATCAGAAAATACATAATGGCAAAAATTCCAATTATAAGAATTAGAGGATTGCCCAAAAGACCTTTCGGTTTATCTCCCGAACCGGATGCTGCTGCAGCGCCTTCAGCGAGTACAGGCATAGCGGAAAGAATAAATACTGATATAGTTAATAATAATTTTTTCATTTTCTTTTTTAATTTATAGGTTATTAGGGTTCATAGGACCCATAGTATTTAAAATTTAGTAATTTATTAATTTGGTAATTTAGAAATTTTTCAATTCCACAATTTACCAATTATTTGCTAATTAATCCGAGCCATCCTTGAATCACCGGTGAAAATTTTACAATTACAGGAGCAAAAACAATACTTACCATACTCATCAGTTTGATAAGAATGTTAAGTGAAGGTCCTGAAGTGTCTTTACAAGGGTCACCGACAGTATCACCAACTACAGCTGCTTTATGAGCATCTGATCCTTTACCTCCAAGATTTCCTTTTTCAATGTATTTTTTAGCATTGTCCCATGCTCCTCCAGCATTATTCAACATACAAGCCAGCACAAAACCGGAAGTAAGTCCACCTACAAGGAGGCCAATAACACCGGGAACTCCGAGAACCAAACCTGTTATTACCGGAACAGCAATAGCAAGCAAAGCCGGCACAAGCATTTCTCTCTGAGCACCTGCTGTAGAAATTTCTACACAACGGGCATAATCAGGCGTCCCACTTCCATCCATAATTCCGGGAATTTCCTTGAATTGGCGACGAACTTCGTTTACCATAGCTCCTGCCGCTCGTCCAACCGCTTTCATTGTCATAGCGCAGAAAACAAAAGACATCATTGCGCCGATAAAAATTCCGCAAATTAAAAGCGGGTTCATAATATGCAGGTCATAATTTCTAACAAAATCCATGATTTCAGCGTTAGAAGCCAGAATAGCTTTTCCGGCTTTTGAAATTGTAAGGTCGCTTGTAAATCCCATGAAAATTTTATCAGCGCTTGTTTCAGAAAGTCTGCCTACCCATATTTTTATCTCTTCTACATAAGCGGCAATCAATGCCATGGCTGTAAGAGCAGCAGATCCAATAGCAAAACCTTTTCCGGTAGCTGCTGTAGTATTTCCAAGACTGTCAAGCGCGTCTGTTCTTTTTCTAACTTCTTCACCGAGACCGCACATTTCAGCATTTCCGCCGGCGTTGTCAGCAATTGGTCCGTAAGCATCGGTTGCGAGAGTAATTCCCAGAGTTGCAAGCATACCTACAGCAGCGAATCCAACACCGTAAAGACCCATTCCCATATTAGTAAAACCGCCTGCAAAACCAAATGCGCAAAGAATTCCAAAAACAATTGTTATAACAGGAATTCCTGCTGAAAACATTCCTACGGCCAGACCATCAATAATTGTTGTAGCCGATCCCATTTTTGTTTGTTCAGCAATACCTCTTGTTGGCGAATATTCATCGGAAGTGTAATATTCAGTAGCCTGGCCAATAATAACTCCAGCCACCAAGCCGGAAACAACCGAGCCGAAAATTCCCCAGCCAAGACCGAGCAATTGACAAATTACAGCGGATGCAAGCAAAATCAGTACTGAACTTCCAAGAGTTCCTGTCAGCAGAGACCTAAGAAGATCTTTTTGCGTAGCTCCTTCTTTACAGCGTACCATAAATATACCGACAATCGAAAGAAGTATTCCTACTCCGGCAACTGTCATCGGCGCAAGAACGTAATTTAATGCTTTATCAGCACCGCCAAGATAACCGCATAAAGCAGCGCCAAGAGCCGCGGTAGCAAGAATAGAACCACAGTAAGATTCATAAAGATCAGCTCCCATTCCGGCAACATCACCTACATTATCACCTACATTATCAGCGATTGTCGCAGGATTTCTCGGATCATCTTCAGGAATTCCAGCTTCTACTTTTCCAACAAGGTCGGCGCCAACGTCAGCTGCTTTAGTATAAATTCCTCCGCCAACACGGGCAAACAAAGCCTGAGTAGAAGCACCCATTCCAAAGGTTAACATTGTTGTTGTAATTTCAACAAGTTTCTCAGTTCCTGTTGTCCCGGGATGTACAAGTTGAAGCCCGAAAAGCGACCAGCCGTTTGCCATGTGTTCAGGTGTAAAAACTAATTTATCAAGAACAAGCCACCATGCCGCAACATCAAGCAAACCAAAACCTACAACAACGAGTCCCATAACCGCACCTGAACGAAAAGCGACCTGCAATCCTTTGTTCAAACCTTCTGAAGCGCCCTGAGCAGTTCTTGCACTTGCGTTTGTGGCAGTTTTCATACCAAGGAAACCGCAAAGACCGGAGAAAAACCCACCTGTAAGAAAAGCTATCGGCACAAAAGGATTTTGAATTTTCATGAAAGCTAAAATGGCAAAAAGCGTGAAAAGTACAGCAAAAACTATGCTTACTACTTTGTACTGACGCATAAGATACGCCATTGCACCGTCACGGACATACTGCGCTATTTCTTTCATTCTTGCTGTTCCCTCACTGGCTCCCATCATCATCTTATAAAAGACAACAGCAAATATCAAAGCAAGTATCGAAGCAGCAAGAACAGCATATACCCACGTCGGGGCTGTTACCTCGTTTCCGCCGACTGCCATAACATTAGAGCAAAGAACAGTTGTAGATACAATTGCGGTAATCAATAGTCTTTTCATTTTTCCCTATTTTTGTTAGTGTTTTAAATTAATAAATTAATAAAATTTAAGGTTATTTTCTTTTTTTATCATATAAAATCAGAGTGAGATTATACCATTTAAGCGTTTTTTTGTCAAAGCATATGTTTTTATTTGACAAATTCTTTATAAAAGCGTAAAATTGTCTGTAATAATACGTAACTACTTATTTTATCATCATTATGAAAATAGCAGATTTTTGGCATAAAAACACACACAATTCCGTTCAATGCACCTTGTGCCCGCATAACTGCATTATCAGGAACGGCAAAAAAGGCATTTGCGGTATTCGTGAAAATATTAATGGCGGCCTTTTTACTCTAAATTATTTCGTTGCGAGCAGCAGCGGAGTGGATCCGATAGAAAAGAAGCCGCTTTATCACTTTTACCCCGGAAGTTCAATTTTAAGTCTTGGAACTTTCGGTTGTAATTTTTCGTGTTCTTTTTGCCAAAACAGCTCTATTTCTAAAGAGTTTTCCGCTTCGCGTCTCGGTAAACCTAATTTTACAAAAAATGAAATAATTGACTCTCTTTCAAAACAAAATGAACAAAAAGACTTGTTTTCTTTTGCCGGATTGGCTTACACTTACAATGAACCAACTATCTGGGCGGAAACAATTCTTGAATTAGGTCCTGCGGTTCACGATCTTGGTTTAAAAAATGTTTTTGTGACTAATGGATTTATTAATCCAAAACCCCTCGAAAAATTTCTCGATTTTGCTGACGCGTTTAATATTGACCTTAAAGCAATTACAAATGATTTTTATCGACAGCAATGCGGCGGAACACTTTTACCGGTTCTTGAAACAATTAAAACCGCAAACAAAACCGCTCATGTTGAGCTTACAACTCTAATTATTCCAACCTTGAATGACTCAACTGAAGATTTTATAAAATTACGCGACTGGATTGCTAACGAAGTGGGAGAAAACACTCCCGTTCACCTTTCACGTTATTATCCGATGTATAAACTTTCTCTCCCACCCACACCTGCGGATACACTATACAAAGCACGCGATATTCTTAAGGAGAAAATTAATTACGTTTATATCGGAAATACAGGCGATGAACAAAACACGCACTGCGCGGTATGCGGGGAATTGGTTATTGAAAGGACAGGCTACTCAACGCAAATTATCGCGCTGAACAAAGACGGAACATGCAAAAAATGCAAAAACAAAATAATTAAACTTTAAATTCATCACAACGGGATGAATTTTCTCAGATGTGCCTGCAAAATTATCTTCTCCGGCACATCAGATTAATAATTATTTAAAGTCCTGCCTGTAGGAACACCGTATCCGGAGTCAGCACTTTTTGAATCTTTAATCTCAGATTTGAGTTCAGAAACGGTTGTCTTCATATCCTTAACCCCGTGACCAATAATCCAAGACTGTTCTTGAGAGAAATTTTCGTTCGGGGAAAGTGGTGTAAGTTCACTTAAAGTTGTTACTCGAAATCTATCGGGTGTCCGAACTACAAAAACACGCGCGCCGCCATAAGGAAACAAGCCGATTTTAGGAGCAACGGGTTCTACCATAAAAGCATTTTTAGTTTTCAATGATAAAGCACAAAACCAACTTTCGGCATCGGTTATAACATCATAATTTTTTACAGTTTTGCCTATTATCTGTGTCTTATAATCGCTAAGCAGCAACATATTGTCAGATACAATTAAATTTTCAGGTGGAGCTTTTTGGAAAGTATAACCCGGTGCAGCACTTTCAGCTCTCATAGCAATAGCAGAATTTGTGTTGAAATCAAAATATGTTCCTGCACTCCACGAAACATCATCTCTTGTTACATTTTTTATACGAACAGTTGCTTTAAGCATACGCGTTTCAGGAACAATGTAAAAGGTTCGCATCCATCTTATTCCATGCGCTAAATCCGGCGGGGAAATCAATTTCAGCATTCCGTCACCATCAAATTTCCAGTTCCATGTCCCTTGATATGCAAGAGTGATGTCGGCTATTCTGCGTTCAAGCGGATGAAGCATAATTCCCGAAGTTCCGCCAAGAAGATTTTCTTTTGTATCAGCGCCAAAATGAATCACTTTGCCGGCATGACCCGGAGAAACAATAATGCAGACATTAGCATTGCTCATACCAATACAATTTCCGTATTTTTTACTTTTGTAAGGGAAAGCAATTGCATTGTTGAATAAATGTTTAACTCTTTTAAGCGGTTTCGGCTGAGCATAAATATAATTCTCATAAGATTCTTTTCCGTTTGTAAGTTCATATTCTAACCCCGGCACTCCAAACATACCCGGAAGTAAAAGATCAACATAAACATTTGTTGGGCCGTCAACTGTTACTATCAGTTCATCAACACCGGTAAGCCTTATGCGGCAATGAACCGGGTCTCTCCCTCCTGTTAACTCTGTTGAAAAAAGAGGCTTGCCATCACCAAAAACCGCAAAATGAGCCGTAGCATTCTTAGCCGGTGATGCATCATCAATTCCAGCCATTAACTCAAAATTAGCTGCATAACTATCAGGTGAACAAATTAAAATAGATTTACCTGCAACACCAAGTCCTTTTTCATAAGGAATATTGTTCACAATTAATTTTCTGCCTATAACATTCCTGTTTATGCGCGGTTTGCCACGCTCGCGATCAGGCCTTGCGGGGGTCCATTCACAAGATAATTCCTGCCAATAATCTCCTGTCAAATCAATTGATTCTGAAGTACCTACCGCTGTTTGCAGCGACCTGCATCCACAAAGCAGTATTACAACAGCAACCAGAATAAATAAATTTTTCATTTTTTATGTGTTTTTAAATAAAAAAGTTAGCCCCCGAATTTACGGGGACTAAATTAGGTTTCAAATGTCAATAATCCATTATTTCATCACTCCAATTCCCCTACTTACCAAGGAGGGGTACCCGTTAGGGCGGGGTGGTTCTCAATCACTCCAACATTCCATAGCTCGTACTGAGAAACCGGCATATGCGGGGCGATTGCGCGAAATCAAATTTGACGCCATGGATTTTCTATCTTGCAGACACTGTCGTATCCACGTGCCATCATTAAAGCATCAACAACACACATACGAACCATAGCTTCGCAAACAGGATACATTCTCGGGCAGAGAGTTGCATCACGGCGGGTTATAGCTTCAAGATCTTTCTCTACCATTTTATCCATATCAATGCTTTTCTGCTGAATCGAAAGAGTTGGTGTCGGCTTAACGGCACATCTGATAACTAAATTTTCACCATTAGTTATTCCACCAAGAAATCCACCGCTTCTGTTTGTACGGAAACGAACTTTCCCGTTTTCGAGATAAGGTTCGTCATTCCATTCATAACCTGTAACTCTTGTAGCTTCAAATCCGGCACCGAATTCAACTCCTGTTATTGCACCGATACTCATAATTCCGTGAGCTATTGTAGCGCGAAGTTTATCAAAAACCGGTTCACCAAGGCCCGCGGGAACACCACGAACAATAACTTCTACAACTCCACCGGCTGTATCGCCTGTGTGTTTTACTTTAATAACATCTTCAATCATTTTTTCTGCAGTTTCAAGATCAGGGCAATTCATATGATTTTGGCGATAATTCTTTTTAATATCTTCAAAACTCATAGGATTCATTTTTATTCCATGACTTTCGGAAACATATCCAAGAACTTCTATTCCTTCTTTTCTTAAAATTTCCTTGGCTACTGCTCCACCGGCAACTCGTCCAAGTGATTCACGTCCACTTGCTCTTCCGGCACCGCACCAGTCTGCATATTTACCGTATTTTACAAAGAAAGTATATTCGGCATGTCCCGGACGAATCTGTTCTTTCACATCACGATACTGCTTAACATGTATATCATGACGATCAACATTATATACTACCATTCCAACAGGAGCACCGGTAGTATAGCCGTCCAGCATACCTGATACTATATCAACGATATCGGTTTCTTTTCTTGGAGAGTCGAGAGCGCTTTGCCCTGGTTTTCTCTTATCAAGTTCTTCCTGAATCATATCGTTAGTTAATTCCAATCCCGGCGGAACACCATCTACAATAGTCAAAAGTGCTTTACCATAAGATTCACCACATGCTGTAACTCTGAATATTTTACCAAAAGTATTACCAGTCATTTTATCCTCTTTTCGTTTATTTATATTGTGTTATTAATAGAAATTTTTCTTATAATCTTAATTAGTATATCAGATTTACATTAAAAATTCAAATTATAATTGATTTTATTTTAATTTCGGCAATCCTTTTTTCTTGCGATATTCTTTCTCCGTTTTCAATTCTTCCGGTTTTAAGTTAGTGTCCGGTGTCAGGCACGGATATAAGGTGTCTAATTTATTTTGTTTTTTATTGATAACGGGCATTCGAGATAATTTTCCTCCATCAATTTTTTATCTTTCATTATTTCTATAGTTTTACCGTCTTTTACTATCTTTCCCCTGTTCATAAGAACTGTTCTGTCACATAATTCCAGCACCGCTTCCAAATCATGGCTGACAATAATAATTGTTTTACAGATTTTTTTTAATAAATTAATTAATTCCCGCCGATGCTTTGGATCCAAATTACTTGTCGGTTCATCCAAAACAAGAATTTCAGGATTCATAGATAAAACAGTAGCAATAGATATTCTCTTTTTTTCTCCCTCGCTGAGATGATGTGAAGACCGATTTTCAAATCCGCTCATTTCTACCATTTCTAATGCGGCAGAAGATCTTTTAATCACTTCTTCTGCAGACAATCTCATGTTAAGCGGTCCGAAAGAGACGTCTTCAAAAACAGTTGGAGAAAACAATTGGTCTTCAGGATTTTGGAAAACGAGTCCTATTTTGCTTCTTATCTTTCTTACATTTTTATCGTTCATCTCCATATCAATAATTTTAATGCTCCCACCGTTGTTTTCTCTTAAAATTCCATTGATGTGAAGAATTAATGTCGTTTTTCCTGCGCCGTTAGCGCCGACAATTCCAACAGATTCACCTTTGGAAATGTTTAAATCAACATTTTCAAGCGCTGTTTTGCCATCGGGATATGTGTAGCATAGATTACTGATTTCGATTATTTTTTTCAAAACAAACTCCAAATTTTTATTATCATTATTATTCCTATAAATATTATATAAAAATAAATATCGATTTTCGTATATGCCAGCTTGCTCATCGTTATTATATTCCCGTCAAAACCTCGCGCGGACATGCTTTGATAAACTCTTTCTCCGCGTTCATAAGCTCTGATAAATAGCAGACCGATGATGTTACATATAATTTTTATCTGTCTTAAATATTCACCTCCAAAATATCTTGAATCACGGGCTCTTTCCATTCGCTGTGCTTCATCAACTAAAATAAAAACATAACGATACATAAAAGAAAGAATCATAATAAGAATTTTAGGAAATTTCAGCAGCTCAAACCCTTTAAGCAATTTATGAAATTTTGTCGTTGAAGAAAGCATTATAGTTGCGAGAACCGCAAGGATAGATTTTATCATCACATTTCCAAATATAATCCAACCTTCTTGACCTTTATTTGCAAAAGGAAGAAAAATTGCTACCAGCAAAACAAAAGGAATGATTACTAATACACGCTTAAATACATAGCCCAAAGGTACTTTACTCAAAAATACAACTGTCAGGATTATTACTGAATATGACAAAAATTGAATGTAGTCTGTCGGAGCACTAGTAATTACAAATACTATAAATAACAAAAATGTAATAATTTTTGTTCGAGGGTCTAATTTATGAATCAGACTATTAAGATTACTGTATTTATCTAAAAACGCGTGATTCATTATTTTGACGTTTGACCTTTGACCTTTGACGTTGCTTTTTTCTTCAAGAATATTCCTATACCATACGCAATACAAAAAACTATTATTGTACCGATTAGTCCGGCAACAGAACCGGCAATTGTTTTATTTTTTATTCCCGGCATTGAATAGTCCGGTACAGGCGCTTTGATAATCTCTTTTTCTTCTGCTGCTTGCAAAAAGTTTTTATCTTCAGCCACTTTTTCCAGCCCGTCAGGATGACTTGAAGCAAAAGGGGATAAAAAAACCGCTATGGCAATTGCTATAAATAAACCTGTTATAACTAATTTCTTCATAATATTTATCACGAATATATACTAATTAATTTTCTAACCACTAATGAACACGAATAAACACGAATAATTAATTTTATTGTTTAATTTTAGTTAACTTTTTCCCATGCTATTTTTATTTATAAATAATTTTTTTATTCGTGTCTATTTGTGTTCATTCGTGGTTAAAATTATTTCTTCGTGGTTAAATTCTTCGTGGTTATTCGTGTCTGAGTTCGAGTAAATCAGGTCGCACTTTTTTTATAAAACTTAATACCGCTATTGTGATTAATCCTTCACCAATTCCAATTATCGCGTGAACGCCCGTCATTGCAATTAACGAAGTCTTAAGGGGCACGGTACCCGAAATACTTAATTCCACAGAACAAGCTGCCGCGGCAAGAATTATTGACAACCAGCTTGCAATAAACGCGTTAATAAAAATACTTTTTGATCCTTTGATAATTTTATTTAAGATAACATAAATATAATAACCGACAAAAGCGCCTATTATTCCCATATTGAAAATACTTGCTCCAAGAGCTGTTACTCCACCATCCTGAAAAATAAGACATTGAACTATTAAAACAGTTGTCATTATTAGAATTGCAGTAAATGGTCCTAATAAAATTGCTGCGAGAACTCCACCCATAAAATGACCCGATGTTCCTCCGGCAATGGGAAAATTCAGCATCTGTGCCGCGAAAATAAACGCGGCAGTTATTCCCATCATAGGAATTTGTTTTTCACCAAGTGTTTTACCGGTTTGCTTTAATGACACGGCAATTGCTGTTCCGGAAATTGCGGTTAAAGCCATCCAGGTTTTGGTATCTAAGAATCCATCGGGAATATGCATAGTTTTGTTGGATTATTGGATTAATGGATTATTGGATTATTGGATCACGGATTACGGATCACGGATTACGGCACCACTAAATATTCTTCCCCGTACTTGCCATATTCAGCGTACTGTATTTTATGCCTTTTGTTGTTTTCAACTTGCGTGCCAAATCTACGATTTCCCTGGTATGCCCTTTTACAATAACTACCTCTAAACAATTATCATGGTCTAAATGAACATGTTGAGAAGATACAATTACATTATGATAATCATGCTGAATATCCATTGTTTTACTTGTTAATTCACGCTTGTGATGGTCGTAAACAAGTGTAATTGTTCCAACAACATTTTTGCCTTTTACCCATTCTTTTTTTATCAGGCTTTCTCTAATTAAATCCTTTATCGCTTTTGAGCGGGTTGGATAATTATCTTTTTTTATTTCCTTATCAAATTTTGATAAAAGTGTTTCTTCCAATGAAACGCTAAAGCGAACTAAATCAGTCATTTTCTTTCCTTTTGTGTGTTACGTTTTTTTTAATTGTAACATATTATTGCTTTTATTTCAATGGGATTTTGTTAAATTAAGCTTTTCGAGCAGCCCCTGATTAGAGATTGCTCAAAAAGGGAAAATGTCCCGCCGACCTTGTGTCGGTGGACATAAAAATTGCGAGAAGACCGGTGGGATAATTAAGTTGATTGCCGAATTTAATCAACACAAATTGTCGATTATTATGAACGCAAAGCGTTACTTCGTTAGTACAAAATCCAATGCGTGAAAGTTAGTTTATGCAAAGAAGTAGGTGCTTTGGACCCCAAAGCACTTGTTTAGTAAGATTTTTTGATGCTAAATTTTTACAATATTATTTTTACTTATCAGTCATTTCGGGTCGAAACGACGTACCATCCTTTTCGAGTAACC
>JAUVKG010000233.1 GCA_030596365.1 Chlamydiota bacterium
AACTCCGCGCGTATTCCATGGTTTCTGCTGTTCAAGCGGTCCCAGGAACATTTCGTAAAGACGAAGCGAGTCCGCGCCATATTCTTTAACAACATCATCGGGATTAATAACATTTCCTCGGGATTTGCTCATTTTTTCGCCGTCTTCGCCAAGAATCATTCCCTGATTATGCAATTTTATGAAAGGTTCTTTTGAAGAAACAGCGCCAATATCATAGAGGACTTTATGCCAAAATCTTGCATACAAAAGATGCAATACCGCGTGCTCAGCGCCGCCAACATAAACATCAACAGGTAACCAGTATTTTTCTTTTTCTGGATCAATTAATCTTTCGTTGTTGCGCGGATCGGCATAGCGAAGGTAATACCAACTTGAGCCGGCCCATTGAGGCATAGTGTTGGTTTCGCGTTTCGCCGCGCCACCGCATTCCGGGCAGATTGTGTTTACCCACTCATCAATCTTAGCAAGTGGAGATTCCCCTGTTCCTGTAGGTTCGTATTTTTCAACGTCGGGCAAAGTAACGGGGAGTTGATCTTCCGGCACAGGAACAAGTCCGCATTTTTCGCAATGAATAATTGGAATAGGTTCACCCCAATAACGCTGTCTTGAGAAAACCCAATCGTGAAGTTTATAATTAACGGAATATTTCCCGAGATTTTTTTCTTCAAGCCATTCTGTCATTTTCTTTTTAGAATCTTTAACGTAAAGACCGTTGATAAAATCTGAATTTATAAGCTCTCCATCCCCTTCGTGTGCTTCTTTTTCAATGTCCCCACCGGAAATAACCTGGATAATCGGCAAATTAAACTTTTTAGCAAACTCATAATCGCGTTGATCATGTCCGGGAACAGACATAATTGCTCCGGTACCATAACTCATTAAAACGTAATCGGAAATCCATACAGGAATTTCTTTTTGATTAGCCGGATTTATGGCATAAGCACCGGTAAAAACGCCGGTTTTGTCTTTTGCCAGGTCGGTGCGCTCAAGATCTGATTTATGAGATGCGGTTTCCTGATATTTTTTTACTTCTTCTTTCTGTTCTTCAGTTGTAATTTTATCAACAAGAGGATGTTCCGGCGAAAGAACCATGTAAGTCGCGCCAAAAAGCGTATCAGGACGTGTTGTATAAACCCTGATAAAAAGATCGTGATCAATATCTTTACCCTGAACTCTGAACTCTGAACTCTGAACTCCGTCCTCTGTCCTCCGTCCTCCGTCCTCTGTCTTCTGAACACTGACACCTGACACCTGAATACCAAAATCAACATCCGCGCCGATGGATTTTCCAATCCAGTTTTTCTGCATTAATTTAATCGGTTCAGACCAATTAACAAGTTCTAAATCATTAAGTAATTTTTCTGCGTAAGCTGTAATTTTAAGCATCCACTGCCGCATCGGTTTTTTAATAACCGGATGACCGCCTCGTTCGGATTTTCCGTTAATGACTTCTTCGTTTGCAAGAACGGTTTTCAGTTCCGGGCACCAGTTAACCGGGATTTCTGCTTCATAAGCAAGGCCTTTTTTGAAAAGCTGCAGAAAAATCCATTGCGTCCATTTAAAATATTCCGGGTCCGTTGTATCAATTTCTCTGTCCCAGTCGTAAGAAAAACCAAGAGATTGTATTTGTTTTTTAAAACGGGTAATGTTTTTATCAGTGGAAATTCTTGGTTGAGTGCCCGTTTCTATTGCATAATTCTCCGCAGGCAGGCCAAACGCATCCCAGCCCATTGGATGAAGGACATTAAAATCTGCCATTCTGAGATATCGACAAAAAATGTCGGTTGCGGTGTATCCTTCCGGATGACCGACATGCAGTCCCGCACCTGATGGATAAGGGAACATATCGAGAACATAGACCGGTTTTTTAGTTTTATCATTATCGGTAGCAGCAAAGGCTTTTTTATCGAGCCATTTTTGTTGCCATTTAGGTTCAATTTTAAGGTGATTGTATTTCACGTCAGACATAATAATTTTGTAATTGGTATCGTTAGGGGTAATTGGATAATTGGATTAATGGATTATTGAATTAAATTCAAATCTATGGTTTGAATTTGTAGCTACAAATTCATTTTATTTTTAGGAAAAAATAAAATAAATTTTCTCCTTTATAACGCTGTTATTTCTCAAGATCAAGATTCAAATCAAGAATTTGTTTGATAAGTAAATCTTTTACATCATCTGAGTTGTATATTTTTAACGCTTTAACAGCTGTTTTTACTGCCGATTGGTAAGAAGACGCACGTATAAGTTGCTTGTTTTGAGGAATTGATATCGCTGCTGTGCTTAATTCGTCTATGCCAAGCCCGAGTAAAAGATATGCAAGAAGTGGTTCTGATGCTATTTCGCCGCAAACACAAACTTTTATTGGTTTGCGGTTAGTATTCCATGTAAATGGACAGTCTTCATTGTTTTTACAATCTTCATTTATGTAAGAAATATTATGCGCCGCGTCAATTACAACTTTTATCATACGGATTATCGCTATATTCAGCGGGTCATACATATGCGCGGTTTTTTCATTTACACGGTCAACTGCCAGACAATATTGAATTAAATCATTAGTGCCAATAGAAAAGAAATCCGTTTCTTCAGCAAGAATATCAGCAATGATCGCCGCGGAAGGAATTTCTATCATCACGCCTATTTGAATATTTTCATCAAAAGATTTTCCCTCGTTTCTAAGCTCAATTTTAGCTTCTTCGATAATTTTTTTTGCTGAGCGGACTTCCTGAATGGTAGCAATCATAGGAAACATAATTTTAACATTTCCGTTTGTACTTGCTCGAAGGATCGCTCTTAATTGAGCTTTAAAAATATCTGTTCTTTCAAGACACATCCTTATTGCGCGCCAACCCATAAAAGGATTCATTTCTTTAGGAATATTCAATGCAGATGCAAATTTGTCCCCACCAAGGTCAAGCGTGCGGATAACCACAGGCTTCTCGCCGCAAACACGTGCAACATGCGCATAAGCTTCATACTGCTCGTCCTCATTTGGAAGATCATTTCGGTTCATAAAGAAAAATTCTGTTCTATACAAACCTATACCTTCAGCTCCCTGATTCATAGCATGTTCCGCTTCTTCCGGAATTTCAATATTTGCGAGAAGCGAAACTCTGTGACCGTCAGCAGTTATCGCCGGCTCGTCTTTAGTTATAAGCAGGCGGGTTTTTCTTTCAAGAGCGATTTGCTGTTTATGTTTATATTGGTCAATTTGTTTTTCTGAAGGATTAATAATTATAATCCCTGCTGAGCCATCAACAATCAGTAAATCTTCTTCATGGATAATTTCTGTTATATTATCCGCACCGGTAACAGCCGGTATTTCCATTGCTCTGGCCATAATAGCGGTATGAGAAGTCGGACCACCAATTTCGGTAACTAATCCTATCACACGTTCTTTGTGCATAGTTGCAGTTTCCGATGGAGAGAGATCGTGAGCAATAACAATAACATCTTCTTTCAGACTAGCGAGAGTTTTTTTTGTATATCCTGTTAAATTATGAACTACACGACGAAAAACATCTTTAACGTCAGCTGTTCTCTCTCGAAAATATTTATCGGTTATTCCTTCAAACGATTTTAAATATTCTTTTGCGATTGAGCAAAAAGCATCCTCAACATTATAATGCTTTTTAGTAATTAACTTAATAATCTGATTGATAAAAACCTGATCTTCAAGAATAAGCAGATGAGCGTCAAATATCTGAGCATGCTTGAGTCCGGCTTTTTTTGCTGCTTCATTCCTTACAGATTCAATTTCGTCACGAGTTTTCTTTAAAGCGTCTTCTAAGCGTTTAATTTCAATATCAGTCTGTTCGTCTGATATTTTAACTTCGGAAATACCAAAGCAATCCTTTGCAATCTGGCTAAAGATATAAGCTTTGCCAATTACAATGCCTTCAGATGTTCTAATAGCTGTTATTTGGTGTTCTTTTTGCACTTTAGTGATAAAAATATGAGTAATAAATAAGTTGTTATATTCCCCAGAAAAATCAACCCATTTAACTTAACTTTAATTGTTTGGTATTATACCAAAAACCGTTTTTTTTTGCAATATATGCCCATTTAAGATACTACCACAATAATATTATACTAAAAAACACATAAAATAAAAACTTAAATCCTTTTTGACTCTTTATGCCTTTTTTGATACACTTAGTGTTTACTAAACTTTTAACCATTAAAATAAATTAAAATGAATCGATTATTAATAAAATTGTTCGAAAAATATAACATCATTCCTCTCGATGGCGCCTGGGGAACTGAACTTTCAAGACGAGGGCTGCCCGCAGGCGAAACTCCGGAAAAATGGAATCTGGACTTCCCTGATAAAGTCGCGGAAATACCAAAAGCTTACGCCGATAACGGTGCAATAATAGTTATTACAAATACTTTCGGCGGTAATAGATTTAAACTTGAAAAATCAGGGCTTGGTGATAAACTTGCAGAAATTAATAAAAAGGGCGCGGAAATTTCTAAAAATGTAGTGGATAATAATACTTATGTCTTCGCGTCAGTTGGCCCTACAGGTGAATTTCTTCAGCCACTCGGTCTCATTTCTAAAGAGGAAATGGAAAAAGTCTTCGGTGAACAAATTCTCGCCCTTAAAAATGGCGGAGCTGATGGTATTATTATCGAAACTATGACCGATATCGAAGAAGCTTCCTGCGCGTTACGTGCCGCAAAATCTGTTGCTCCTGATTTACCGGTTGCTGTCTCTATTACTTTTGACAAAGGCCTTAATGGATATGCTACAATGATGGGCGTTACTCCGGAGCAGGCTGCAACACATTTTGATTCAGCCGGTGCGGATATTATTGGTACAAATTGCGGTAATGGAATTGAAAATATGATTGAAGTTGTAAAAGAATTACGCAAATTTACCGATAAACCTATCTGGGCACGTCCAAACGCCGGAGTTCCACAACTTATTAACGGCGAAACTGTTTTTCCGGCCACTCCGGAAGAAATGGCGGACAAAGTTACCGAACTCATAAATGCCGGCGCAAATATGATTGGAGGATGTTGCGGAACAACTCCGGAACAAATTAAAGAGATTTCAAAAAGTTGTAACTTGAAATAAGGTTGGAAGGTTGGAAGGTTGGAAGATATGATTCCCATATCTCCCATAACTCCCATATTTCCCATTCCCTCTTTCATAAAATTTATTCT
>JAUVKG010000126.1 GCA_030596365.1 Chlamydiota bacterium
AATATTATCCGAAGTCCATATAGGAATTACAAGATCAAGCGCGGACATTTTTTCTTCATCGCAATACACGTCTAATGTATTTACTAATTCAACATCATAATTTTCTGTTTTCAGAATATCTTCAGCAATTTCTGCACATTGTTTTGGTTCGTGGCCATCCCAGCCACCCCAAGTAATTAATGCTTTCTTTTTCATAATAACCGGCTCCGTTTTTGTAATAACAATTAATATTTAATTTATTTAGTGCCTGACCGAAAACCCCTCAATTTGCATTTTCGAGCATGTTCATCAGATCAGCCCTTTATTAAAGTGGGAATTTGTCAAATTCTCCGTTTTTTAAAGCTGTTGGCTGTTCAACAGTACTTTCAACATCTATAAACTTTTTTTCTTCCGCAGATTCGTTTAAAGATATCATAATATCCAGAACATGATAAGCCAACTCACCATTACACCGATTTTTTCGATTATATCTTATTGCGTAAGCCATATCCGCCACACCAATACTGCGCATAGGACCTGTGTAACCATGAGAAAGTGAAACATCTTTCCAGTCATCAATACCGTGTTTATTTATTCTTATTGGTCCTGAAAACCCATTTGGATCAGGAACTTGCAAACTGCCTTCCATGCCGTGGATTTCGATAGTATGATTACTGTGATTCCAGACATCAAAACTCATTACCATAGTTACAACAGCTCCATTTTGGAATTCAAGTGTCCCCGCAATATGCGTTGGAACTTCAACAGGAAGAATTTTTCCCGCCTGCTCTTTAGAAGTAGCAATTCGTTCTTTAGAAGGTGTTGCGGATAAGGCACATACACGTTTAACAGGTCCCAGCAAATTAACTAACGCTGTAATATAGTAAGGCCCCATGTCTAACAACGGTCCACCGCCTTTTAAATAATAAAATCCCGGGTTCGGATGCCAACTTTCATGACCATGACACATCATAAAAGCTGTTCCGGCAACTGGTTTGCCTATTTCTCCATCATCAATTACTTTGCGACACGTCTGAATTCCACCACCAAGAAATGTGTCTGGAGCACAACCGACAAGAAGCCCTTTTTGTTTAGCGAGTTCAAGAACTTTTCTACCGTCATTGCGAATAACAGCCAGAGGTTTTTCGCAATGCACATGTTTCCCGGCATTCAAAGCTTTTAAATTCACTTCAGTATGTGCTTGTGGTGTTGTAAGATTAAGAATGATTTCAATATCTTCCCTTTTCAATAACTCTTCAACGGACATAGCTTCAATATTATGTGCCTTAGCTTTTATTTTAGCAGCTTCCATATTGATATCCGCACAAGCCGTTATTTGCATTATCGAGAAAGTTTTAGCAGCAGTAAGATACGCTTCACTAATATTCCCGCAACCGATGATTCCTACATTAACTTTTTTCAACATTATATTTCCTCCCTTTTTAATTTATATTTGATCTTTGTATTCTTCTATATTTTCTTTAGTCAAAATATCTATTGGAATTCTAATTTCTTTTTTTACTGTTTCTTTTAATACTACTTTTTTGAAAAGCGTCATTATTCCAAGATAGCCCTGAAGTTCCGGTCGCTGATTTATTAAGAAGTCAATAGCGCCGGTTTTTACCAACGATTCATTTTTTGTTGTTAAATCATATCCAATAACACATAAAGATTTCTTTTTTGTACATTCGGCAATTCGCCCTGCATAAACGCTGGGAACAAAAATTCCGCGCAAATTTTTATTTTCTTTCAGGGCAGTTTTGATAATATTATTTAAATCTTTTCCTTTTTCAGGTTCATAAATTATTATTTTGTTATCTTTTAATTTCTTAAAATATGATAAAAATCCTTTTATACGATTGTTAATATGGTAATCATTAGAAATAATTTTGATGATAACAATTGAACCGGGGACTTTCACCGATAAATTCATTAACTTAGCGGACAGAGCTCCGCTTTTTTGAGTATTTTGACCTATGTAAGAAAGAAAATTGCTGTTTTGAATACATGAATCTATAAAGACAAAAGGAATGTTCTCAGGTATTTTATTTATCATTTCACTTGCAAGTTCTGATATTACAGGAGCTATTAATATTCCGTCCAGCACATCCTTTTTTTCAAGCATTTTGTTGAAGCATTTTTTGAAAGAAGTTTTAGAATATTTATCATAATAAAAATAAATGATTTTTATTTTATAAATTTCGAGTTCTTTTTCAGCGTTTTTTATTCCTGCAGCAGGTAACTTCCAGTAATTTTCGTCCTGTTTGCTTTTAGGCAGAAATACGCCAAATTTAACTTCTTTTTTTGAAACAAGCGAACGAGCAATAACGTTAGGTTTATAATTTAACTCTTTAATTACTTTCCTGACTTTTTCTTCTGTCTTTAAAGAGAATTCACCTCTGTTGTGAATCACTCTGTCAACAGTTCCAATAGAAACGTTTGCGAGTTCGGCTATATTTTTTATAGTAACCATGTATTGATTTTAGATTTTAGATTTTAGATTTAATCTACCTTCACGCTTTCGCATTCCCTTTACAGGACAGTTATTAGTGTTCGCGAAGCTCCCGCGTGCCCCGCGTATGCCGGGGGGGAATTTTGGGCGATGTTAGATTTCGGGTTAGCGTCCCATGATTTTAATCGTCTGTTCGTTATCGTACACGGAAATAATATCATTTTTATCGTCTCATGTCAAACGGTTTGCAAGAAACAATCTCTTTTGCTATAATTTTTTAACTTAACTACACAAAAATATGATGCAAAATATACTACTGCTTCCTTTCTTAATCTCTACAGCCTGTTTCGTTAACGCTGCTCAACTTACTAACCCGGTAGCTCGATGTGCCGATTGCGGCGTGATGAAACATCGTGGAACTTATTACATTACCGGCACTGTTCTTCCCGGACTTATGCTAACCTCATCTGATTTAACTAATTGGAAAGGTCCATACAATTTTTTCAGAACTAAATTAACTTGGACCGGCAGAGGTCATACAGTTGATATGCACGCGCCGGGATTAAAATACGTTAACGGAACATTTTATTTTTACTGGAATGGTATTGCTTATGCTACTGCCGAAAAACCTTTAGGGCCATATACTGACAAAAGCTTAACCGAACCGTTTGATGGAGAAATTGATCCTTTTTTATTTGTTGACGAAAACGGGAAACTTTATTTCTATACCGTAAAATTTGACAGAGGAAATATTATCTTTGGACAGGAAATGGAAAGTCCATGGAAACTTAAAGGTAAACCCGTTCGGCTACTCGACCCGCGACCCGTCTGCTGGGAAACACTGACAGGTAAAATTCTTGAAGGTCAGGAAGTTATCCGTTATCGCGATAAATGTTACATGCTTTATGCTGCAAATCACACAGGTACACAATATGGAAATTATTTGATGGGATGTGCAGTTGCTGATTCTCCACTAGGATTTAATGAAGCTTCTAAATATCCTTACCCGGTAGTAGAACAAAGCGACGAACGAATTACGGACACTGTAAAAACAATAATTCCCTGGGGAGTTAACGGTGGACCCAAATGGGATTTTACAACTGAACGGCCGGATGATAATTGGATTTCACCTGATTTTTCAAAATTAAAGTCCTGGAAAAAAGAAGCAGGAGCTTTCGGATGGCCGGTACGTAAAAATTCAAGAAATCATAACGTTAAAACTCCCTGGCGGGGTAATGATATCTGGATGCGTCTCGAATTCGAACTTTCCGAACTGCCTTCTGCAAATCTTCAACTGAAAGTACGTCATCTTGACAGCGCGGAAATATATTTTAACGGCATACTGGTTCATACTAACTCACGTTGGGCAGGTCCCAGGCTTGTTGAACTCTCAAAAAAAGATATCAACGCTCTGCATATTGGAACAAACGTCATTGCTGTTCATTGCAACGGCCCTCGAGATGAAAGATATCTTGATATCGGATTAATAGATGCCGGTGACAAACTTGAAGATGATTTGATATGGAATACAGGACAGCCAAACCTTTTACGCGGTCCAAACGGTTTTGAATGGTACATTATTTATTTTGCGTTATGGAATGAAGGTCCGCATTGTCAGGGAATCAACCGAACTTTTTTCTTTAACCGTGAACTTTATATTGACGGTCCGACAGGTTCGCGTCCCCCGCAATATCAGCCTGAACCCTATCAGGCAACTTTCTCCGATAACTTTGATTCTCACAGATTGGACAGGCTTAGCGCTCTTCCTAAAGAGGATTGGAAATATTTTGATGGAGATTGGAGAATTGTTGACGATCAGGCTGAAGTAGCAGGCAACTGGAAATTCAATTCGCCGCCAATCAAACCCGCGATAGCATTAATTCGCGCTGAACCAGCAAAAAATTATCTTTTTCAGGCGTGGGTAAAACCGCTTGGAAATAAAAAAGGAAAATATGGAATTGTTGCATGGCAGGCTGACGAAAATAATTGGCTAAGAATTTATCTTGACAATAAAAAGAAACGTTGTGTCGTAAGCAGTAGAGTAAGCCGCACTCTTGACCCGCGTATGCCGGGTTCCAAGCGCGAGCCGTCTCGCATTATTAAATCCTATCTTATGCCCGAAAATTTCAATTTTTCTGTTTATCATAAAATTCGTTTTGAAAAAAATGGTAACAGCGCGGAAATTTGGATTGATGATACCCGACTTACACTCGACAAACCATTAAAAATTCCTTCAGGCAAATCCGGTCGTCCCGGTCTTTACTCAGAAAAAACACGCGCAGCTTTTGACGCGGTCGTTTACACAATCGGTTGGGATGAATATGACAACAGGATTCGCAGTTGGAAACCTGTTATCGGCAAAAAAGAAAATGTGAAAGTATACAAAAAATACGGATTGATTCTTGACGCACATAAAAATAAAGTTGTCTGCATAAAAGGCGATTTATTGGATTCATACGAATTTTCAACCCAAGTAACAATACAAAATCAACCACCCCGCCCTGCGGCCACACCGCCTTATAAAGGCGGGGAGTTAACGGACCACGGATCACGGACCACGGGTCACGTCTCCCGAAAGGCCGGTATTTATCCCGTTTATATCGATGAAGAAAACTGGCTTGCCGTTGAAATTGACCCACTAACTCATCGTTTAATTGTTTCCGGCAAACGTAAGGGAAAAGATATTCAGCGGATAGAGAAAGATCTGGCAGGTTGGCAGCGGCTCTATTTGAGGAAACTTTTACCGGAAGTTCCTTCAAATCTTCATATATCAGCCTCGTTTTGCGGTGAAAAAAATTCTGTTGAAGCTGCTGCTGACGGCTTGATTGCAGTTTCTTCAAAAGAACAGCTTCCACTGTTTTCGTTCTGGGATCATCGCGGCACACGTGAATGGATACAATATGATTTTGATGAATTAAGAAAAATCAACGGAATAGAAGTTATTTGGTATGATGACAGAATAACCGGTGGCGAATGCAGAGTTCCAAAATCCTGGGAACTGTTTTGGAAACGCAAAGACGGCTCCTGGAAACCCGTTCGTTTGAAGAAAGGGTCAACTCTTGCAACAACTATTGATAAACTTAATGTTGTACGTTTTGAGTCGGTGGAAACCACCGCGATGAAAATGGAAGTAAAATCTCAAAAAGGATTCAGTTCCGGAATTTATGAATGGACAATTCTCGATACGGAAGATAACAGCAGAATAGAATTTTTTGATATGCATCTTAAGCGAGTTGGACTTATTTCCGGTGTGAAACTACGATTTGAAAATCACAAACCATTCTCAAAACCGTTAAATTTTAAAATACAATACCGGGATAAAAAAGGTAACTGGAAATTTGTGAAAAAGGCCAAACAGGAAGAAAATATTTTGAATTTCAATGCCATAGAAACAGATTGGCTTCGCGTAAAATTAATGGTTGATCCGGGAACTCATTGTCAGGTAGCTCGCGCATACGCTTATGTAAAAAGCGAGCCAACATTTAACATTCGTTCAGTTAAACTTCAGGACAAAGTTCTCATCATGATTAATGGAAAACAGGAACTTGAAATTCCGGGCAGATGGCCTAAATCACAGGTTGGAGTTACTGCCGATAATTGGATAGCGACATTTAACGGAATCACATTATTCAGAATAGAGTAGTGGATATGGAGTGCAGGAATAAAGTCGCGATAGCGGCATTTACTGCGCGGGCGCGCTGCGCCCGGAGAGTTTCGGGAAGCGACCGAAATACTTTGGAGTGATGGAGTGGTGGAGTGATGGGGTGGAGGGACGATGTCCCCAGCATCCTAAATGGATTAATGGATTAATGGAGTCCCCGGTGGAATAGTTCCACTTTCCACGGGGCGAAGGGTGGAGTGGTGGAGTGAAATTTTACAGTCCTTGGTAAAAAGTTATTTATTTTGTTATAATCAAATACCCCGGCATACGCGGGGCGCTTCGCGAATACTGCCCCGCATACGCAGGGTGCTTCGCAAACACCGAATACCGAATACCTGAAGGGCAACCACATAGGGATGCCCCTACTGACACCTGAAACCTGAAACCTGACACCTGAATTAGGGCAACCACATAGGGATGCCCCTACTGAAACCTGACACCTGAAACCTGAATAGGGCAACCACATAGGGATGCCCCTACCGAACACCTGAAACCTGACACCTTTACAACGATGCTGTATTTCATAGCCACACCTATTGGAAATCTTGATGACCTGTCGCCGCGTGCGATAGATATTTTAAGTGAAGTTGACGCTATCGGCGCCGAAGACACCCGTCGTACGCGAAAGTTACTTACTCATTTCGATATTAAAACTAAACTGTTCAGTTTTCATCAGCATAACGAGCGTGCGAGTACGGAAAAAATTCTTGCTAAACTTCAGGACGAAAAATCTATTGCTATAGTTTCTGATTCGGGAATGCCGCTGATTTCCGATGCCGGTCAACTTCTTGCTGAAACACTTTGGGAAAAAGGAATTAAATATACCTGTATCCCGGGCGCTTCGGCTGTAGAGACAGCGTTAGTGGTTAGTGGAATGCCGACAGACAAATTTCGTTTTCTGGGATTTGCACCACGCGACAAGAAAGAATATACTGAATTTTTAAAATCCGCTTTATGCGAGCCGATAACAACAATAATTTTTGAAAGTCCGAAACGTTTATTAAAAACTTTAAAAGATATTTCTTTACTTGATTCTTTCAGACAAATAGCTGTTGCACGCGAATTGACTAAAATTCACGAAGAAATTATTCGAGGTGTTGCAACTGAAATAATAGATCATTTTTCTGACAATGAAGTAAAGGGAGAGTGTGTAATTATTATTGCTCCCGCACCGAAAACAGAGGACAAGAAAGCGGAATATAATTTAGTGGAAATGGTTGAGAAAGTACAAAGAATAAGCGGGTTACAACATTCAAAAGCCGCAAAGATAGTCGCTGCACTTACAGGAATATCGAAAAGGGAAATTTATAATAAAACAGTGGAGTAGTGAGTAGTGAGTAGTGAGTAGTGAGTAGTGAGTAGTGAGTAGTGAGTAGTGAGTAGTGAGTAGTGATTAGTGTTTATTGAGTACAGATTAGTGAGTAGTGATTAGAGAGAAGTGAGTAGAGATT
>JAUVKG010000007.1 GCA_030596365.1 Chlamydiota bacterium
GCTTACTGGCGATTCGAGGAAGGTACAAACGGCTGGGTTAACGACCATTATCAAACCGATTGGTATTACGATTCATCAGGGAACGGAAATTATATGCGAACTTATAATGCCGACACTTCACCTTTATATACAAATGAAATCCCGTTCGGCAATGTGCCTGCAACAGAAGCTGATAACAAATTGGCATTAAAATTCACCCCTTACGATGATTTATACTCCTGGGGCGTAGATATAAATTCACATAATTTCAGCAGCGGGTGGACAATCGAAGCAATGGTGAAATTTATCGATACAAACGGTTATCAAACTGTTGTTGGAAAAGACGGCCAGCCACGCGAGGGAATGATTGATGACCCCTCGTTTTCTACTTTTGCGCTTAAGCATATCAGGCACAATGGAAAACTTGAGCTCGAGTTTATTGACGGAAATAAAAATCTCCACCTCATTGAAAGTTCTATAGTTATTTCTCCCGGTATATGGTATTTTGTTGCCGCGGTTTGCGATGGAAATAAAGCAGAATTTTATATTAAACGCCCGGGTGAAAGTTACGAACTTCAAGGCCGCGAAACCGGTGTTTCCGGCGGAGCTCTCTTTAATGAAAATAGAGTCTGGACCGTAGGGCGGGGAAGATGGGATGGATATAATGCTGACTGGGTAACCGCATATATTGATGAAGTAAGAATTTCTGACGGCGAAGTAAACTTAACTAATTTTCTTGGTTATGATGCTCAATGCGATGCCGCAATGTGGTCAACAGAACAAATTATAACTGACAGTCTCGCCAATGCGCGTCTTGATGTTAAATTTACCGCCGGAAAAGCAAATGTAATGATAAGAGCCGAAGGCGAAGATATGCCTGCTTATTTTTTCCGGGAAAATGATAACGGAGATTTTGTAAAATATCCACTCGGAAATTCCTATAATCCTAATGTCGGAGATAAATCTTTCGCTATGCGCGTTGGCAGCGATGACAAAATCAGAATTGTAATTTGCGGGCCCGGCGGTTCCCCCGATAGGGATCATGTTCTTTTTGGCACTGAAACCTCACCCGGCTCCACAACTTTTTCATGGGAAGAAGTTGTATCTTCGGATAACTGGCCTAATCAATTAGGTTTTTGTCTCGATAAAAATAACAAAGCATATATTGTTTTAAAACATCAGTCGACAGGCCAATGCGCTGTCTTCGATAATTCTTCAGGAAACTGGCAATCTAATTACTTTTCTGTTATCGATCCCGACTATCCGCGTGCTGCAGTCGCTGTTGATGACTATAACAATGCATGGGTAATCTTCAACGGTAGGCACAGCAGCACTAATTATATCGAAATGTGGTCTAACGCGGGAGGGGCCTGGACTTTTAGTGAATATCTTACTAACGCGCCGTATGGCAGTTATGAAGGCTGTTACTTTTTACAATCCGTTGCCGGATTTGATTTTAAGCCTGACGGAACAGCCGTTTTCGCAATGAAACCGGACTGGTGGTCAAGTGATTTAGAGATATGGTATGGAAAACAAATTCCGGAACCGTTTTTATCAACATTTGTATTTTTATTATTTTTGAAATATTTTAAAATACGCTCCAAACGGATTTTATTCGAGTAATCGTTGCACAACTCAATGATAATGTGTGCAAACTTTGCGCACATTAAGATAATGTAGTACTCTCATTCCACTATTATCATTTATGGCACGCATCTTGCCATATATAACGTACAAACTTGATCTTTATAAACTTTAAGAGATGGGATACGATCCGTACCTCCGACAGATGCGACACACACTGCAGACCACTTGTGGTTTGCTAAAAAACCCTCCTACCCTTTCTGACCTCTTTGGATCTGCCCATCTCTTTTTTTATTGCGCCGGTTTTTACCGGCGCTTTTTTTTGCTTTTTTGGTATAATAATGCTTATGACTCAAAAAATTACGGATAAAAGATTGGCTAAGATGAATGACGTGCTTAATCAACGCCTTAACAAATTAACTATCGTTCTTGATGACGTTCACGACCCTCATAATATCTCGGCTGTTCTTCGTTCATGCGAAGCTTTTGGTATTCAGGATGTTCATATAATAGAAACCACAGAAAAATTTGTCGTAAATAGAGAAATCACTAATAAATGTGAAAAGTGGCTGACACTTCATTTTTGGAAAAATTTTGAAAATTGTGCCAATTTCTTAAAACAAAAAAACTTCGCTATTTATTCTACCTGCTTCGCTGAAAACGCTTTGCCAATTAACGAAATTCCCATCAATTCTCCTATTGCTATCGTTGTAGGAAATGAACACAGAGGTGTTCAAAATGAAATTACTGATCTGTGCGACGGGAAGGTTATTATTCCAATGTACGGCTTTGTTCAAAGTCTAAACGTCTCGGTTGCTTCTGCAATCGCGTTAGCAACTTTATCTTTTAAATTAAGAAACAATGCTGACAATTCAATATTCATTTCCGATAAACGTAAAAACGAACTTTGTACCAAGTGGATAAATGAGCATAGTAAAAAATAAATTAGCAAAAACAGTCGTTTGGTTTTTAATCTTTCTGTCAACTTATGCTGCATCGGCATCAACTGTTACCAACGCGACGGATAATCTTTCACTTAAAGTTAATGATATTTCATTCAATTTTTTTACGCTAACATTTTCCGGCGATAATTTTTCAATTTTTGAGAAGACGCCTGTTCCGCGTCAAGTTCTTAATATTGAGAAAGTAAAAATATCGCTTGAGCTTGCCCGTTCTTTATTTTTATGGAGATTTCAACTTGACTGTTTTTACATAGAAAATATTTTTGTTTCGATTCTTGAAGATAATGACGGGAATATATTTTTATTTAATAAAAACATTAAACAGAAAGAAATAGATGAGCTTTTCAGCACAGAAACAAATAAGAACAGCAAGGCCAAAACAGAAATCGTTCTCTCAATTCCTGAAATGGAAATTAAAAATCTTAATATTACTTGCCATAATCATGACAATAGAGATTTTTTGTGGTCAATAAATAATCTTAATTTATTCATTCATAATTTCTTATCCCCTCCTGATAAAAATAAAGAATTATGGAATGTTTTTATCTCAGCAAATTTTAACGGGAAAACTAATAACTCAATCCTCTTTTCCGCAAAATGCAGAACTATACCGGATAATTCCTTCTTAAAATTGAATGTAGCGGCAAATAATATTGATTGGAAAACTATTAATATGATTGTTGATTCAGGTAAAAAAACCGGCAATAATTCTAAAATCGTAAAAGTAGCAAACTCTCACAAAAACAAAAACGGCAGTTCACCTTTCGATGCTGTTTTTGATTGTTTTTCAAATGAAATCAATCGTATAAGCGCTGCATTCAGCAAAAAAGTCTCTGAAGAAAAGCTAAATCAAAATGTAACGAGCTTTTTTAATAATGTAAATATTTCTAATTTAGTTTTTAATTTTAATTGGGATATGACAGTTTCAAACCACTGCTTTAAATCAGGAAATATTAACCTCGAAATGATCGCTGATAACACAAACCTCCCTCCCCTAATTTATAAATATAAAATTACGAATTCCACAGAATTACTTAAATCCCCTCTTGATAGGGGTGGCCTTTAGGCCGGGGTGTGTTATCCTCAATCCACCATTGTATTTTATCTAAAACTGCATTCAATCTTTTTTTAATGGCTTCATCACTAAAACGCAAAAATTTAATTCCATAATTTTCAATTTTTGCCTGCCGTTTCTTATCATATTTATATTTCCCATCGTGGCTACGACCATCAATTTCAATTGCCAGCATTAGTTCCGGACAAAAGAAATCAACAATATATTCATCAATAGGTTTTTGTCTGTGAAAATCACAACCACACACTTTGTTTTGTTTTAGTTGATTCCACAATAAAACTTCGCTTAATGTGCTGTTATTACGCAACTCGCGGGCACGACTTTTGAGCTTGGGATTGTATGGTAAACACACCCCGGCCGCTTCGCGTCCACCCCTCTCAAGAGGGGATTTCTTTTGTGATAAGTCTTGCATTAATCCATTACCGATTACTGAATACCATTCCGGCATCGCCGGAATCCGACCTTAATGAGGTCGGGTAACCGTCACACAATCTATAATTGCTTTATAACCTTTTGAATTATTATTTTTCC
Organism: Chlamydiota bacterium; assembly: GCA_030596365.1. Taxonomy (GTDB): domain Bacteria; phylum Auribacterota; class UBA3054; order UBA3054; family B51-G9; genus B51-G9. The sequence continues at coordinate 4,132 of JAUVKG010000007.1, forward strand.
CTACTGCCGTAATTTTAATTTTGTGTTTTCCTCTCACAAGATCAATTTTACCGAGATGTATTAAACCCGATGCTTTATTTCTGCATAATAAATACGCATCCATAGGATCATCAAAATAACCGTCAATATCGCAACCGATTTTTTTCCCGTCAATTTCCACTTTGAAAATCCCGTTGTGGTCATTCATAATGTAATTTATTCCCACAGAATATTTATTATCTTTCTCAACTTCAAATTCTTTTTCAATAAAGTCATTGGTTTTCGTAAATGAAATCAATGCTGCCATATCTCTGCTCCAACCACCATTGTATGTGCAAACATAATATGGATGCGTGCCGGTCGTGCCTTCAAACTCAACAGCGCCATCCATAATCAATCCAGGAACTGTTTTCGTTGGTTCACGATCGTCTGATATTGGCGCGAAAGGTTTGTGCGGTTCATCCTGATACCAGAAAACCGTACTCGCGAAATCAGCTTTTGCTTCATTGAATATCCTCTGGCCATGCTCAATTTCCACGCGGATATTTTTCTCGAAATTTATGCGGTCGAGAATATGAAAACGATAACATCCCACTTGTTTATTCTTATGATCCAATAAAATCAGACCGTGATGCGGAGCGTGAAATGGTCCACCGCTGAAATACCACGCTCCTTGAAAATAATCTTCCCCACCGGTGCCTTTTATAACTGCATTGGTTGCATTATCGACATAAATCCATTCGTCACCTTCAAGAAAGTTTAATTTATCTTCGGATGTATATCCTTGCATAAACATAAAGCAGCCGGCATAATAGCCTTTACCTTTCGCGTTAAGGATGGTGTAATTTTTCCCGAATTCCGGAGGATTTTCCCTACGCCATTGAGCATGAAAATATAAAGTATCATCAGGCAAATCATCATATTTTGCACCCAGAAAGTGAAAGAAAATAATTATTTGATGTTTTGATGTATTAGTAACTTCAATCCTTCCCCGTTTTCTAAACGGCATTGGAAAATATGAAAAATATCCCTTGCTTGTAATTCCAATATACTGTGAGTAAAAAGGTTTATAAATACCAAACCCATTCCCGAAAAAATCACCGAATGGAGCTTCAACACTTGGTGATTCCTCGTTATCCCAAAACATTCTTATTGTCAGTTTCCTTAAAAGATCAACACCATGACTTGCGTCAGGACCTCCACCAAGCGTAAACCAGATATTTCGAATAATCGCCGGACCTTTTTCGTCCATCAGTATTTTTGTTTCTCCGGGCTGAATTGTCCACGCATCCCCTCCTGTAGGATGATGTGATGAAACCTGAAAGGCAACACCGTTATCTTTTTGAAATAATGCAGGATCGGGATTAAAAGAAGCCGTTTGGCAGCCCGATAAAATAAAAACAACGAAAATGATAATGTTTTTTTTCATTTTATTAGATTAGTTGGTTAATAATTATTTTCAAAATACCCCCACTAATACTCTTACTAAAATTAATACCCTTACTATTTTAGTAAAGTCCAGCGCGCGGCAGGACCTTTGCCTTTACACCGAACAATATTTTTATTTTTTAATATTGCGAATTGTTTTTTAATCCACTCTCTACCAGCCAGCGGGCATTCATTTTCAATATTATTAATAGTAAATTCGCCGGTTTGTTTTTTAATTGCCTCGAGAATTAAAATAGATTTTGCGCCTTTCGGCAAGTTCAATTTTTCAAATCGCTGTTCAAACTCCCTATAAGCGAGCTTCATAATAAAAAGCATAAAATTTATGAATGCCCACGGATTATGTTTTCCTTCATGCCACGCGATAGAAGAACTTTCTAATGCATCATAATATTGTTCTTTATTTTCTTCAATTATTCTTTCCAGACTAATATATTTCCCCACATCAAAACCAAAATGGTAGCATAAAAGGAGCCACAACAGTCTTGAAACTCTGCCGTTTCCATCTCTAAAAGGATGAATACAAAGAAAATCGAAATTAAAAGCAGCCGCGATGATTAAATATGGAGCCCATTTTTCTTTTACGGCTGAATTATAAAGTTCCAGAGTTTTAATCATATAAACAGGAGTTTTATTTGCAGTAACGGTTTTAAATCTTATTTTTTCAGCATCGTTCTTAAATTTCTGAATAATATCAACATTTTTTTCTTTATATTTACCAGCATCCCAAATTTCTCCGCGACACATTTTATGTAATTTTTTAATAGTTGGCTCGGAAATTTTTAATTTACTTTTTTCTTTGTGAATGAGCAGTAGAGCATCTTTATAACCTTTAATCTCCTCTTCATTTCTATCACGAAAATCAGGCTTGCCAAAAATCAATGTGCCAATTCTTGATTTATCTGCATTTACACCTTCTATTCTGTTAGAAGAAATTGCGCTTTCAATTAAAGCGTGTTCACGCAAAACTTTTAGTTTTTGTGGTGATTGTTTAGTATAAAGTTCCTGTTTTCCTTTTGCTTCTGACAAATCGGAAAGATACCAACTTGTAGCGAGAGGAATGGAAGTAAGCCCTTCCGATAATTGAATTAGAGTTTTCATAATTTTAATATTTTAGTTTGCCGACATAATTTAATTGAGTTTATTGATAAATTATTTGCACACCGAAGAATCATTATTTAACACTTTTAAAAATAATCCGTGATACTACTAAATACCGAATACTAAAATAGGACGCCGGGGAACCCGGCATATGCGGGTCGCGGCAGCATCCCTCCATCCAATTACCGATTACTATTGCGCTAAAGCGCAATTCGCGTGCTAACGCGACCTACCATAATTTCCACTTGTTGTTAAACCAGAACCATCCGGAAGGATATCGCCGAATGTGATATTCCAAGGCGTCATTAACTTCTTGAACTTTTTCTTTAATTGTTTCCTCATCGGCTTTTTTGGGAACACTTATAGGTTCGTAAAAAACAATCGTAAATTCCCACGGCTTTGCACGATGTCGATTTAAAAATACAGGAATAATTGCACTGCCAAGCTGACTCGAAAGTCGAATATGAACATCTAACGTTAATGTCGGTTTGCCGAAAAAAGTAGATTCAACACCAAGGCGGCGTTTTGCCCTTAAATCGGGCAAGAATCCTATCACGCCGTTTGAACGTAAAGCCTTGAAAATATCTTTAATCTGATCATAAAAAGAAGGTATCCCGGTAACCATTCGTGCTTTTCTGTTTAACCACGTTAGAAGCGGTGATGGAAATGATCGCGCAATCACTCCGCCAACATCAACAAGTCCGGTATCAAGAAAATAAACGGGAATAATTTCAAAACAGCCGTAATGACCGGTCGTACCGAGAACGCCTTTCCCATTTTTTAGAGATTCTCTCGGAAAGTTTACATTTACTGCGTTTACGACAGTTTTGTTAATATCAAACGCGAAATGGAAAATCCAAAGATAATAACAATCAAGGACAAAATAAATATTGTTTGCGGCAATTTTTTTTGCGATTGCAGTTACCTTTTTTTCAGTCATTCGCTTACCATAAACATAAAACAAATTCTTTTGAACTTTTTTCCTGATTGATGGATAAACAAAAAGCAGGCCTATTCCTCTACCGAACGAGTAAAGAATTTTTTTTGGTAAAATGAATAACGGTAATGGAATTATTATAGCAATTACAATTATAATTCCAAGCATAAAGTAGGCGAAACTTTTGAATTTGGGATGTCTGCTGTTAAAGCTGCGCTTCTTTATTTTTTTTGTTTTTGATTGCATTTTATTAAAATATGGGGAAAAGCTGACACGAATTTACACTAATAAAAATAAAACTTAACCACTAATGAACACTAATAGACACTAATAAATATAATAAAATATTATAATTAAAAATTATTAAAAGCATATTTTTTTATATTACTTATGTGTTCCTATGTGCCTTATGTGGTTCAAAATATTATTCGTGTTCATTTGTGTCCATTAGTGGTAAAAGAAATTGTATTAGTAAATAAATTCTGTGCTTTTTCGTGTTTTTAGTGTTTTCGTGGTAAAAATTAAAATTCGTGGTAATTTGTGTTCAATCAATTTCAGTCACAAATTCTCTACCGCAAAGTTCGATGAAATTGCAGTTTTTACAACGTGATAAATCTTCGGTTTCAGGGAAAGATTCTTTTGGCAGCGGCTCGTTCTTTTCGATATCTCTGTCTACAAGATATTGTTTCATTTCTTTTACGGAAGATAAAATTCTGTCGCATAATGCCGAAGCTATTTCAATTGAATATTCAACCGGCATTTGTTCACCGGATTCAAGGTATTCAACGAACAGTTCAATTTCATCAGGAGTAACATTATGTTTTCTTTGTGCCCAGAGTCCATAAATAGCAAGCTGGTCTTTGTGTTTATCGCGTCTTATTCCTGTTTTCCAGTCGTGAACAAACATTTTACCCTCGTTATTATAAACCCAGTCAGGAATGGCATAAACTTTTATTCCACCAAGATGAAAATGTTCAGGGTCTCCTTGACCCGCACGAGCTATAGGAACAATTTTCTCATAAGTGATTTCAGGAATATGCGGAAGAATTTGCGAGAAAAAATTTTGAATACATATTTCCGTTCTGCCGCGAACCAGAGATACCCATTCATCTCTTTCTGTACCCGAATTGGGAGAAATTTTACCGTAATAAAGTTCGCTTATACAGGTATATTTCTTAGGTTTTACATGCCATTTTTCGGAAGTATGCTCTTTCCACGCCGAACGAAGGAGAGACATAGCTGTTTCCATTGCAGTTTTAGCAGAGAAGGGAGAACCGACACGCCGCCTTTCAAGAACTTCCAGCACAGCTGTTTCTACGGCATCGCCGATAAGCGACCATTTGTTTTTCATTTGCTTCAATCGGTATGCCGCGCGTTTTTCTGCTGAAGCTCCCGAATCCCAACCTCCCCACATTCCATATCGGCTAAAGAATTGTTTTCGTTTACACTCATTAAAATCCTGTTCTTGAGAAAAGGACCATGAAAAAGTATTTTTGAGTTCACTCATAAATTGAATCTTTTTTCGTGATAATTTGTTTCTTTAGAATTTGTAATAGTGATAGGTGTTGTCAACAAAGTAGTATTGGGAATCAAAAATATCTTTTCATCTGACGAAAGAGCAGTGTAACGCAAGTCTATATTAACAATTTTCCCGGAAAGTCCGCTTACAGTAATTTCATCTCCAAGAATAAACGGGCGATGAATAATGATCATTATTCCTGCAAGAATATTTGACAAAAAATCCTTAAAAGCAAATCCTAAAGCAAATCCGGTAAGACCAAGCCCGGTAATAAGAGGCATAATATTAACGCCGGTAGTGCCGAGACCGCTAATGACACCTATAATAACTAAAGAAATATAAACAATTTTGGCAAGAAGAAAAATGACATCTTTTTTTTCGTTATTTGCTCCCGAAGGTATTTTTTTGATTATAGATGAAACAATTATTGCAACAATCCAAAGTACAATAAAAATACCAATTCCCAGTGCAACTTTTGGCATTAAATCACCCGCGTGCTCTTGAAGATTTGTTGCGATGGATGTCAGATTGGTTTTCATGATAGGGCTTATTAGGATATATAGGACTTATTGGGCATTATCAAAATCTTATGTTTTCTTATTTACCTGAATGTGAGTACAGCGTTACTTCGTTGATGTGGTTCAAATCGCAAGCAGTTCGGCAATTTGCACAGCATTAAGCGCCGCACCTTTTAAAAGCTGGTCTCCTGCAATAAACATAGAAATTCCATTTTCAAAAACCGGATCTTTTCTAATTCTACCGACAAGAATGTCATATTTTTCCGAAGCATCAATCGGCATAGGAAATATATTGTTTTCAATGTCGTCTACAACCTTTATTCCGGGAGATGCAGAAAGAAGTTCGCGAATATCTTCCAGCTCAGCAGGATTTTTCAATTCAATGTGAAGAGCTTCTGCATGCGCTCTGAAAACAGGCACACGAATACAAGTTGCACTAATGAGAATAGAATCATCATGGAAGATTTTTCTTGTTTCGTTAATCATTTTATTTTCTTCCTCATTGAAAAGATTTTCCGCGATTGAGGAATTATGGGAAAAAAGATTGAAAGCTATTTGATGTGGAAATTCTACAGACTTAATTTCATTCCCTTGCAAATAATCTTCCGACTGTTCGGAAAGTTCATCCATAGCAGCAACACCGGCTCCACTTACAGCCTGATAAGTGCATGAAATAAATCGTTTGATGCCGTACTTTTTATAAAGCGGCCAGAGAGGAACATTTGCGATAATTGTCGAGCAATTAGGATTCGCTATTATTCCTTTGTGCCACTTCACATCATCCGGATTGACTTCAGGAACAACAAGCGGAACATTCGGATCCATTCTGAAAGCCGAAGTATTATCAACAACAACCGCACCGGCTTTCACCGCGCTCGGAGAAAATACTTTGCTGAGGGTTCCGCTTGTACTTGAGAGCAGGATATCAATATCGTTAAAAGAATCATGAGTCAATTCTTCAACGTTAATTTCTTCATTTCTAAATTTAAGCTTTTTGCCGATAGAACGTTTTGACGCAAGCAAACGAAGAGATTCCACAGGGAAATTTCTCTTTTCAAGCGTTGTCAGCATTTCCGCGCCTACCGCGCCGGTTGCACCGGCAATAGCAATTCGATATTTTTTCATAAAAATAAATTTTAATGTTCTAATGTTACAAGGTTGTCCAGATAAATCTTGAATTAATGTTGTTCTCTTAGTTCACTTAAAGTTGTAAGGTTGAGAACCACCCCGCCTTATCGGGCATCCCTCCTTTGTAAGGAGGGGAGTTTATTGGTTTACCGATTACCGATTACTGATTACCGATTACCATCCCGAGGCGCTTGAGCACTCGGGATTCGCGCCATCGGCGCGGATTTAACTTGCTGCAGCTTCTGCTACAAGGTCACCAACTTCTGTTGTCGAGTAACCCATTTTACCCGCGGACATACTTTTCATTTTGGTAGAAACGACTGTCATAATAGCTTCTTCAATTTTCTTAGCCATTTCATATTCGCCAAGGGTTTCCATCATCATTTGTCCTGCTGCTATAGACGCTATAGGATTAATGACATTTAGTCCTGTGTATTTTGGTGCTGATCCACCGATCGGTTCAAACATTGACACGCCTTCAGGGTTAATGTTACCACCTGCTGCGATGCCCATTCCGCCTTGAGTAATAGCGCCAAGATCTGTAATAATATCGCCGAACATATTTCCTGTAACGATGACATCGAACCACTCAGGATTTTTAACCATCCACATACAGGTTGCGTCAACGTGGTAATAATCACGTCTGATGTCAGCGTACTCTTTTTCGCCCATTTCATTAAATGCGCGTTCCCATAAATCATAAACGTAAGTTAAAACATTAGTTTTCCCACACAATGCAAGTGTGTTTCTTTTGTTACGTTTTTTTGTGTATTCATAAGCATATTTCAAACAACGGTCAACCTGAAAGCGGTTGTAAACTGCAGATTGGATAGCTATTTCATTAGGAGTTCCTTTGAGAGTAAAACCGCCTGTACCTGTGTAAAGATCGCCGGTGTTTTCGCGAATAACAACATAATCGATTTGTTCAGGACCTTTATCTTTAAGAGGAGTTTCAACACCCGGATACAATTTTACCGGACGAAGGTTAATATATTGATCAAGGTCAAAACGAAGTTTCAACAAAATTCCTTTTTCAAGAATCCCCGGTTTTACATCCGGATGACCTATAGCACCGAGATAAATCGAGTCAAACTTTCCGAGTTCATCTGCTGCATTAGGTGGTAGAACTTCACCTGTTCTCATATATCTTTCACCACCGAAATCGAAATCGGTGAATTCAAATTTCACATCAAATTTAGGTGCTACTGCATTAAGCACTTTAATTCCTTCAACGAGCACTTCCGGCCCTGTTCCGTCACCGCCCAAAGCGGCGATATTGTAAGTTTTAGCCATGATAATAATTGGTTTATGGTTACATTTTATGTTATTTTACTATATATTATTATTTTGTATTATATCAAAAGTGCCTTTTATTCGCAATGACAAAGTAGCACAAGCAAGTGACCGGCGCCGTGCCCCGCGTATGCTGGGTTCCCATCGCGAGCAGTTATTAGTTATTAGTTATTAGTTAATGGTGAATAGTGAGTGGTGTCCCTGATGGAGTAAGCCGCGCTTCCTAGCGCGAGCAGTTATTAGTTAATGGTTAATAGTGAGTGGCGGGAAGGATAAAGAACCACCCCGCCCTTTGGGCACCCCTCCTAAAACAGGAGGGGAGTTTAAGAACGAAGATCATAAGTCGAAAGCCGAAGGTCGAAAGTAACAAACTATCGGTTAATAAATAATTAATATTTAATATAAATACTAATATGATAATTTATTTTATTTTTCCGTGTGGTTCGTGTGCCGCGCCCGGAGAGTTTCGGGTTCCGTGGTAAAAGAAATTGTATTTATTTTTCATGGGCATTAAAACTTCCGTGGGATGGAAGTATTCTGAACATATATTCCCCCGATCCAATTTCAAGCGTTACCTTCCCCTTTTCTATTCCAATAAATTTTATTTCTTCTGTCTGATCAATAGATTTACCGGAATGCTGAATTTTCTTAATATCATCTGTTGGTAAAATAAGCTTTGCTGTCGTGTTTGCCGGAATAGTAACATTGAGAATCATTTCTCCATTTATAATTTTCCATTCGCTGATGATTTCACCACGAATTGAATTATAACTTACTTTCGCTGATGTTAATCCCCCGCCTGGCTCGGGCGCAATTATTATTTTCTTGAAATCAGGACTGTCATTTTTAATTCCGCCAATGTTCTCGAACATCCATTGTCCTACCGCGCCAAAAGAATAATGTGAGAATGAATTCATACCGGCATCTTGAAATCCTTTTGAGGGAGTCCAGCCGTCCCAGCGTTCCCAGATACTTCTGGCGCCGTTTTCAATTGTGAAACCCCATGAAGGAAAAGTTGTATTCATTAATAATTTGTAAGCAACATCATTTCTCCCGATTTTAGCCAGTGCAAGCATCAGGTCTTTTGTGCCTACAAATCCGGTTGAGAGATGCCAGTTTCGAGATTTAATTTTATCGATCAAATGCTGTCCTGCCAATTTTTGTTTTTCTTTATTCAGCAGATCGTAAATGATTGCGAGAATATAATCTGTTTGAGTATCCCCTTTTATTTTCCCGTTTTTGTCAACGAAATTTTTATTAAAAGATTTTTTAATTTTTTCAAATAATATACTATATTTCTTTTCATCATTATCTTTGTTGAGAACCCGTGCTGCTTTTTCCATTATTTTTGCACTGCAGGCAAAATAAGCCATGAAAATTACATCTTTCGGCGTTTCATCATTAATATTCAACCAATCTCCAAAACAATGATATTTTTCCGGAGGCAAAGGCCCGGGCGTGCAAGATTTTTCACAATATTCTAAAAATCTCTTCATCGATGGATACTGCCTTTCAAGAAGACGGACATCTCCATACACTTCGTAAATAACCCATGGACAAATAGTTCCGGCATCCGACCACGCCGGTCCGCCGTCTAAATCAAAGCCTGCAATAGGAGCAATGGACGTGAACTGCCCGTTTTCTTTTTGAGCGTCCGTATAGTCCTGCAGCCATTTAGCAAAGAAATTCTGAACATCGTTGTTCATACATGCCGTGCGAATATATATTTGCGCGTCGCCTGACCAACCAAGTCTTTCATCCCGTTGAGGACAATCAGTAGGCACATCGATAAAATTAGCGCGTTGAGATTGACAGATATTTTTGTACAGTTGATTAATCATTTTGTTATCGCATTCAAAACTTCCAACAACAGGATTGGCAGATGTAATTTCTATTCCTGTTATTGATTCAATATCGGGTTTTCCGGGATAGCCTGTTACTTCAACATATTGGAATCCGTGATAAGTGAATCGCGGCTGCCATATTTCGGTATCATTTCCTTTACAAAAATACGTATCAGCTACTCTTGCGCCGCGAAGATTTATTGTATAAATAGTACCATCGGGATTTAATCGTTCTGCAAAGCGCAAGGTAATTTTATCACCGGATTTTCCTTTAACTTTCAGCCGAACCATTCCGGCATAATTCATACCCATATCATAAACAAAAGTTCCTTTTTTCGGCTCGGACATTTTTACAGGTTTTATCTCCTGATATACCTGAACTGTATTGGCAGGATAAGATTGCACGACAGGCTTTATTGAAATATCTTTGCCAACATCTTCCCTGACTCCGGTAATTACATCCCCGTTTACTTCAACATTCTGCCATTTTGATTGATTAAAACCGGGTTTGTCCCATCCTTCCTGTTCAAGGCGTGCGTCATAAATTTCACCCATAAGTAAATCAGCTTCCAGAACAGGTCCTGTAGAATTTTTCCACGAATTATCAGTTTTGATTATTTCAGTTGTTCCATCTTCGTATTCGACAATCATTTGCGCCAGCAGATATTTATCTTTGCCATAATGATTCCTGTTATGTCCACCGCCTACATAACCTGAAAACCAGCCATCGGCAAGAACAGCGCCAATCGCGTTAGATTTTTGAACAAGAAGATCTGTGACGTTGTAAGTATTGTAATAAACCCGTTTTTTGTAATCTGTCCATCCGGGTGTAAAATAATCTTTTCCAACGCGATTGCCATTTATATGCAGTTCGTAAAATCCTAACGCGGAAGCGTAAACCACAGCCCTTTTAACAGGTTTAGTTATCGAAAATTCTTTTCTTAAATAAGCTGCAGGCGGTAAAAAAAGTCCTTTCTTTTTGTCTTTTGTTTCTAATCTTTTCCGGCTGATCCATTGCGCTTCCCAATCATCAGACGATAATAACCCCATAGACCACATAGCCGGTTTGCTCCACGGCGACGGTTTATCATTTTTGTCCCATACTTTTGTTTTCCAGAAATATTGTTTTCCGGTTTGAAGTGGTTTACCATTATAAACGTGGCATATAGTTTCTTCACCGGAAACTTTTTTTGTATCCCAAATATCTCCCTGATTCTTGTTTGATTTTTCCGGACTTGATGAAACAATTATTTGATATGCCGTCTGTTTTTGAGAACGTTCGGATGATTTTACAATCCAGCTCAAACGCGGATTAACTGCGTCAATACCCAATGGATTAACGAGGTATTCACAGCGAAGATATTCCGGATTTAAAGCCTTTTTATCCGATTGTTCCGCAAGAGCAGGTATGCACATAAGCGCTATCAAAGCGGTACAAGTATTTTGTCGTGTAGAATTCATTTTATTTTTTTTTGAATTTTAATTATTGCTTAATGGACATTATGGACCAAATGGACACAATGGACCAAATGGACAAGTTTTCAAATGATAATGTGAATTTATTATAACAAAAAGTTTCTATCATGTCCATCATGTTCATTATCATTAAACTCCCCTCCTTGTCAAGGAGGGGTGCCCAAAGGGCGGGGTGGTATGTCCATTATCCCCATTATTTGATATAATTATTAAAGGAGATAAATGTTTTGAAAAATTCTACCCTTTTACGCGCTTTCCTCGCTCTTATTGCCGGCATATTAATTGTGCCGCTGGTCGGTAATTATTGTTCAGCAACACTAAATATTATTTTTGCAGGATGGTTGATAACAATAGTTATACTTTTAATTCTATCGTTACGATTTCCTTTCGGAAAGATTTTATTTTCTACAGCTGTAATTTCAGGTTGTTTTTTTCTCGGTTATTTGTTGACAATCAACCCAAAAAAAGAAACCGAAATCCCTGATAACTGTAAAGCAAATGTATGCGGCATAGTTAAAAGTTCTTTAGAATGGCAAAAAAGCCAATTTGGCTTTAATACCGAACCTGAATATTGCGGCACATTTATTTTAAATGTTTATAAAGCAAAATGGCACGGTAAAACTTTTTCAAATATAAATGAACGAGTCAGATGTACAATAATTAATAGCATTCCATTGAAAATCAATCGTGGAGATTTGATAAATGTTTCAGGCAAATTCAAGAAATATCGCCCTGCAACAAATCCCGGTGAATTTGATATGGCTGAATACTTTTCCGTAAAGGGGATCACTCATAAATTTATTGCAAAAGGCAGGATTATTACCTGGAGAAATCCACCTAACATATCAATACTTTTAAAATTACGCAGAAAACTTGATAACTTACAAAATACATTCGTCAAAATACTTTCTTCAAATAACGGTTACGAAACCGAAGCAGGTATTTTACGCAGAATGATCCTTGGAACTCGAGAAGCCTTACCGGAAGAACTGACCTCGCTGCTTCAACGTACAAGTACATTTCACATAATTGCTATTTCTGGACTGCATATCGGAATCGTGTGCGGAATTTGGTGGTGCTTTATGTGGCTTGCAGGTGTTCCGTGGAAGTATCGCGGACTTGCTCTGCTGCCGGTTTTATGGCTTTACGCAACAATGGTTGGACTTAGAGCTTCAGTTGTCAGAGCAAGTTTTATGTTTACCGCACTGGCTGTTGCGCCATTGATAAAGCGTCCTCACAGCGCTGCGCAGGCATTACTTATTGCCGGATTTTTTTATTTGCTTTTATGTCCGGGAGAAATTGCTTCTATGGGAACTCAATTAACTTTCCTCGCTGTTGCGGCGTTGCTTTCTATCGCTTATCTAATCAACAAATTACTTGAAAGAGTTCCCTGGATTCGCGGTCCTGAAGTTTATGATCTTGAACATTTACATCGGCGACGTTTTTATACAGGTCTGCGTTATTTTCTTCAAATCGCTTGTGCTACCGTAGCGATCTGGCTTGTTACCTGGCCTATAACGTTAATGCGGAACAATTTAATAACTCCGTCTTCCTGGCTTGCGAATCTTTGTGTTGTGCCTGCATTAGGAATAGTTTTAGGGTTAGGATTTGCGACTTTAGCATTTGCTTTTGTATGGCCGGCATTTGCCGGGATAATAAATCAAATAAATTTATACTTGCTGCATTTACTTTTAAAACTTGTAAATTATGTCGGGAAAATTCCTATGGCTTATTTTTCAGCAAAAGTTCTTAGCTCATGGGAAATATTTTTGTATTATGCAGCGTTGACTATTACCTTTTTTTGGGCATTCAATATTTTAAAAAGAAAGAAAAATGTCAGACTTATCGGTGCGATTGCCTGCCTGTTCTGGTTTTTATTTTTTGTCTCAATAAATCATCAAAAAGATCAAAATAATAACCTTTTCCGGGTGGTAACTCTTGATGTCGGTTTAGGCGATTCATCAGTAATTCATCTTCCATCAGGAGAAACCATTCTGATAGATGGAGGTGTTCGATACGGACCGTGGTCAATGGGATCACGGGTAGTTCTTCCTTATTTGAGATCGGCAGGGGTAAACGAACTTGACGCGATTATCTGCTCACACTTTGACAGAGATCATATTGGCGGGATTGTAGAAGTTTTGAAAATGATGAAAGTACGGCGGATTTTTTCGCCACCGCAACTTGGCAATAACGCCATTGCAAGCGAATTAAAACAAATAGCAAAAGAAAAAAACATTGAATGGCGGGAACTTTTTGCAGGAGATAAACTTTGCTGGAATTCCGTTACAGCAACAGTAATAAATCCACCGGCAATTATAACAAACTACCCTGCCGATGCAGCGCAATGGGGTGGAAATCCATGGTCGATTGTTACTCGATGGGAATGGAACGGAATGAGTTTTCTTTCAACCGGGGATTCAACAATTTCCAGTGAAGCTATAGAACTTCGGAATGGTTATAAAGTAAAAAGTGATGTGTTAAAAGCCGGTCATCACGGTTCAGCAAGTTCAAGTTCGGAGAAATTTTTAAAAGCGGTTAAGCCAATTGTAACATTAGTAAGTGTCGGTCCTAATTCTCTTGGACTGCCCTCTCAGTCAGTAATGAAAAGATTAAAAAAAGAAAGTGAGTATACAATCAGCACAGAACAATTCGGAGCAATAATGACGATATTTAAACCGAAAGAAATTGAGGTGAGGAGTTATATGATAGTTCCTCGCTAATTGGACAAATTGGACAAATTGGACAAATTGGACAGAATGGACAGAATGGACAGAATGGACGAATTGGACTTTTAATCGCCCCCGGCATTCCCCGGGATAGTGAATTAATGCTCAATACAAAATGAGGGAATACTCCACTTTGCTATCCGTGAAAGTTCGAGAATATCTTCCGGCATATTTGCCCTGTCGTAGATTCGTGTATTCCAACTATTGCCATCAGGAACGCTGACTAATACTCGTCGGGATTTAGATGGACGTTTTGGTTCCGGTGACAGCGAACTGAGTATTTTATCAAGCTTCCTGGCATTAATATCATCAATCTTCGGATAACCACCACCTTTACCTCCCAGAAATGAAAAACTAAAGTCTGCGATTTCGTTACTTACTGATACATAACAACCAATTACCCGTTTACAGCCTTCCGTGAAATACATAAGAGACAATTTTATTTTTCTTTTGCAATCATTGGTAGGATTGAAATAGCTTGCTTGGTCACGCGGAGTGTAATAGCTTGAATAATCTGCATATCGTTTGCCGACATTGTAATTTTTGTATAGATCGCCGGCTAAGTTTGCGAATAATAATATAGCGATAAAAATAGCTAACAAAACTAAAACAATTTTTTTGATAGTTTTCATTGCTGGGAATTATTTTTGTGCATTATTTCTGGTCATGATTTATAAAATGTATCCTCTTTCCATTTTGATGGATTGTTTATGATGTATTCTGATATCCGTTGATAGGATTGTTCGTTTCGGATAATGTGTTCCCAATAATTGCGTTGCCATAATTTACCATCAAATGGTTGCCAATTATTGTTTTTTACACCACGTATATATTCTACGGTTACAATTGATTGAAATGCGCCAATCATATCACCAACGGTTTTGCCCGTAGGGGCAATCCCTTGTGGTTGCCCTTTTTCTTCATTGAAATCATTATTATTATTATTGGCGACCACGTCGGTTTGGGCAATATCATTATTTTGGGCGACCACGTCGGTTTGGGCAATATCATTATTTTGGGCGACCACAAGGGTCGCCCCTACGATTCCCAATATGCCGTGAAAATGGTTGGGCATTACGATATATTTGTGCAATTAAATATTTGGAAATTGTTGTTGCTGCGCTAACCATTGTTCATTCACCATTTTCCCTGCGTCATTCAATATCATTTTATTATTTTTTACCTGTCCATACAAACATTCTCTGTTTTGACAACAAATGGTTACAAAATACAATCCTGCCTGCGTATAATCGTATCCTTTCAAGCGAATGCTACGACGGTGGTGAATATCTGGATTATATTTATTCATAAATAATTTATTGATATGCACAAAAGAGGAGCCTTATCCCGATACGCTATGTTATCGGGACAAGTTGTGGTTCAAATTTCAGTTTTTACATTCATCAATTGTTGCCGACAGAGCGGATAGGTCAGGATTATTAATTATTTCCACTTTGCCTATTGATGTAGGAAGTACAAAATTCAATCCTGATGATGTTGTTTTTTTGTCGCGATAAAATGCTTCGATTACTTTTTCCGTGTCAAATAAAGGAAACTTTGTCGGGAGACCGGCAGCTTCAATCAACATTTTCTGTCGATTGATAAGTTCAGAATCACACATCCCTAACTTATTCGCTAAAACAGCGGCGGCGTTCATTCCAATTGCAACAGCTTCTCCGTGAACAAACTGCTTGTAATTTGTAAGCATTTCAATAGCGTGAGCAAAGGTATGGCCGTAATT
>JAUVKG010000109.1 GCA_030596365.1 Chlamydiota bacterium
GGTTCTCTGCTTAGAATTGAAAGTTTAACCATTACTTCCACAGGCGGGACCGGCTCCCCAACACTTTTTTCTTTTCAGGAAGCAGGGGAAACCAATGGAGATTTTGTTGTTCTCGGAACAGGAACTGTCAATGTGGATTTACTCTCCCCGGTTATTGTTGAAACATCAAAAACGTTTACTGTATTGATGAATAGTTATGTCCATGGCGCCGCAATTTATCTTGATAATATTACTGTTAAAGGAACAGTAGTTCCTGAACCGTTTTGTTTATCATTTATTATTTGTCAATTGTTATTCGTTATCTACTTGAGAAAATCTTATGAGAGGAATATTTAAATTTTTGATAATCTTTTGTGTTATGTTATTGGTTTCGCCAACAATAGGATGTTCTGCTCAAAATCAAACCTTGCATGCTGAAAAATTCGGCGTGAAAGCTGATGGACAAACTGATGATGGTCCCGCCATTGTAGCAATGTTATGTGCAGCTAAATCCATTAAAGGACCGGTAACATTGTTGTTCCCTTCAAACAAAAATATTTATGTGAAAAATCTGCCGGAAAGGTATGTTTTTCCGCTTGATGGTGTAACTAACTTTACCCTGGACGGTGGCGGTAGTACATTTCTGCTCGATTCTTATGTGCGGTTCCTTGATCTTAAAAACTCCACTGACATCAAAATATGTCGACTGAATGTTGACTTTTCGCCATTGCCTTTTGTGGACGGAAAAGTGATAGGGAAATCTTCAACCGAACACTGGGTCGAAGTTAAATTAAAGAACGAAAAAGAGCTCAAACGTGTGCTTGGTACACCCACATTCGAGGGAAGGGGGAAATCGCAACGCTTTTTTTCGATGCTGTGGAATAAAGGAGCATACGGCAACGTAAGTAAACATTATTGGACAACGCGCACAGAAATCGGAAAACAAAAAGGAACTGTGCGGGTTTATACAAATAAAGAATTTCAGGAATTTGATGAAATTAATTCAGGCAAAACTCAAATTAGTATTCCCGTTCCGGGTATTGCACACCTCTTCGGTCCCGGCGCATGTTTCAGCATCCGTGAAAGCAAGAATATTCAATTTGAAGATGTAGAATTATGGTCAGCGCCATGGTTTGGATTCCATGTTTTATGCAACAAAGGGAATGTGACTTTTAAGCGTGTGAACATCCGGCCAAAACCGGGAAGCAATCATCTAATGTCAATATGGCGCGATGGTTTTCATGTCAAAGGCAATCAGGGGAGTCTCCTGTGGGAAGACTGCATAATTTCAAGCATGAATGACGATGCTTTTAATATCTCAACCCATTCCCGTGAGATCGAAAAAATAATTTCTCCTACACGCTTCGCCCTCAGGCAACGCTACCCAATGGAACCAATTCCATGGTTGACAAACAATATTATGGTTGCGGCAAGCCTTGAATTACGAAGCTTACGTGGTTCGGCTGTCGTTACTAAAATCGAATCAGAAATCTGTACAACTAATTATGGCAAACCTGTAGCGCCGCTGTTGACAATAGAAGTGAATCACCCTATCCCCGGTATCAAAAAAGGTGACCTGATCTGGCAGCCCGTAACCACAAATCCAGATACAATTATCCGTCGCTGCAACATCGAAACAAGCTGCCGGTTGCAAAGCCCGGTAACCCTGGAAGATTGTGATATTACCGGATTCATCTGGTTATATTGCGAAGACATTGAGGGACCATTTCCAAGTAACGTTAAAATTATTAATTGTCGTTTACATCGTGGACGCGGCAATAAAACAAAAGCTTTAATCGCATCCGGATGGCCAAAATCCGGTTCATCCTCTAAAGAAAATATTCCACCGAGAGCAATTCACGATATTTCTATAATCGATAATAAAATATACGGCGGATTTGTTTTAGGGGGAGCTGAGAACGTCACTATTAAGAATAATCATTTTCTTGAAGAGGGAGCTGCAATTGTGATTAGAGGAAATCACAATGTAAAGAGCAGTAAAAATTTCAATCATAAAAATGAAAAATTAAAAATAAAATGAGAAAAATTTCTCTGTTAATTTATGAAAAAACTACAACAAATCATACCCGTATTAATACTCTTATCCATAACTATATCTATAAATGCAGTAACAGTCTTTCCAAAAGACACGAAAACCGCACTTGTCAATCCCGGCATGGGATGGGTTTTGTATTTTTATTCAAATATTCCTGGAAATTATGGTTCAAAGCTTGAACCTTCAGATACTGTTGACGATTTCCCGGGATTGTCAACTGTGTTTATGAGAATTCCATGGGCTTTTGTAGAACCCGAAGAGGGTAAATTTAACTGGTCTGTACTTGATACTCCCGCACAGCGTTGGATTGATAAAGGAAAACGTATTTCATTGTGTCTGACCAGTTCAGAAAACTGGATGAAATATGCGACTCCGGAATGGGTTAAAAAAGCTGGCGCAAGAGGTACTTTTTATCAGTTCGGAAAAGGTAGAGTTGCACGCAGCGAAACTTGGGATCCTTTTTTTGATGACCCGGTCTTTCTGAGAAAACTTGATAATTTTCTCGCCGCTGTCGCTAAAAGATATGATGGAAATCCAAATGTTGAATATATCTTTGTTGGCACTTATGGTCTTTGGGGAGAAGGGCACACTTTTATGAGTAGCAACCAGGACAGTTTAAAAATTAAAAAAGCTCACATTGATTTACATCTTAAACATTTCAAGAAAACTCAGCTATGCATAAGCGATGATTTTGCCGGTCACGATAAACCAGGACGCAGGTTTCCAATTACTGATTACGCTTTCTCTAAAGGTGTAACAATCCACGATGACAGCATTTTAGTTCAGCCTCCTCCAAAATCATGGTTTCATGCCGAAATGGCTCAAAAATTCTGGCCAAAAATGCCGGTTGTTCTTGAACACGAACATTACGGAAGTTCAGTGGGAAGGGGCGCGTGGAACAGTAAGCTTCTGCTGAAAGCGGTTGAAGATTATCATGCCAGCTTCATGTCAATCCATTGGTGGCCGAAAATCTTTCTCGAAAGCGAACGAGAGATCATCAACAAAATTAACCTGCGCCTGGGTTACCGTTTGCAACCGATAAAAGTGACATGGCCAAAAACGATAGAAATTGGCAAGAGGTTCAAAGTCCAATGGACGTGGTCAAATAATGGGGTTGCTCCATGCTATTCCGGTGGGTTTCCTGCTTTAACGCTGAAAGACGGCAAAGATGGAATTGTCTCGGTGTTGAGCGATGCCACACTTAATATGCGTGATTTGAAAGTGGGATCTTCCACAAATTCTCCAATCACAAAACACGAAAGCGAATTTGTTGTCGATCTTGTTGCTCCCGCCATAAGGCCGGGCAGCTACGATGTGTTCGTTTCGGTTGGTGATCGTGACGGCACGCCGCGAATTGCTCTTCCATTGAAAGGAAATGATGATCATCGTCGTTACAAGCTTGGCGTTATTACTGTAGAAAACAATGTGTTGATAGGTAAATAATTACACATAAATTTTCTCATTACAACTTCATTAATTTTATGCCATATCGTGCATAAGTCAGGACAAATTGTTATATCTTTATATATTTTTTTTTGATATACTGTTTACACTTTATGCTTTTGTGTAACAACTATAAATATATGTTTGAACTGAAACCTGATTTTGAAGAAGTGTTGAATCGTTACGAAGCGTGGTGGAAATGCGATATCGTTGACCGCCCGCTTGTCTCGATTACATTCCCCCGGGCAAAAGATGAATGTCGGGAAGTTCCCCGGAAAGAACACGCAACCATCCGTGACCGATGGATGGATGCTGAGTACATCGCAGCTTCGGCCGAAGCCGATCTCCAAAATACCGTTCATTTTGCGGATAGCCTTCCAATTGCATGGCCTAATCTTGGTCCCGAAATATTCTCTGCCTTCTATGGATGCGATATGGAATACGGAGAACACACAGCATGGAGCAAACCTATTCTTTCGGATTGGTCGGATGAATCAATAAACGAAGTTTGTCTGGACACAAATAGTTTCTATTTCCAGAAGTTAATGGAGATGACCGATGCCTTGATTGAAAAAGGAAAGGATAGGTTCATTGTTGGATACACTGATCTGCATGGCGGTGGGGACGCAATCGCTGCATTTCGTGATCCACTGAAACTGCTCATGGACACCATCGAAAATCCTGATGCAATAAAGACTCTTTGCGACAAAATCACCGTGGATTTTCTGAAAGTATATGACATATTTTATGAAAAATTATCTGCCGCGGGTATGCCAAGCACAACCTGGCTTCCTGCAACGTGCAAAGGGAAATACCATGTTCCAGCTAACGATTTCTCCTGCATGATTTCCGACGAAATGTTTGAAGACCTGTTTATCCCAGGCATTATTCGCGAATGCCGGCACATGGATAAATGCATCTATCATCTCGATGGACCACAGGCGCTTCGCTATCTGGACCGGCTACTCGAAATTCCTGAAATCCATGCAATCCAATGGGTTCCGGGTGCAGGACAGGACTACTGGGCGGATTGGGTTGATGTTTACAAACGCATCCAAAGTAAGAATAAGGCAATGCAAATTCTTTCCATTCCCGCAAAAGATTTATCCCTTCTGTTCAAATCCCTGGAGCCTGAAGGAGTGTGGATTAGTTCTGTTTCAGGAATCTCAAACCGGCAGGAAGCCGAGGCGGCACTCAGGATGATTGAACAATGGACAAAAAAACTATGAACCACTTAAAAACAATTATTATGTTAAGCTTCACAATCATGTCGGTAGTAGCGGCCGAAGAAACTGTTTCTTTAAAAGGAAACTGGGATTTTAAACTTGACCCCGATAATCTTGGTATAAAAGAACAATGGTTCAATCAAAAGTTACCCGATAAAGCCCGATTACCAGGGTCGCTTGATGAACAAAAACTCGGATTCAAAAATGATGAAAAACGTCTGGACCATCTTACCCGAGAATACAAATACATTGGCAAAGCCTGGTATCAGAAAGAAGTTGATATTCCTGAAAATTGGAGCAACAAAAGGATAATACTTTTTCTCGAAAGAGCGATGTGGGAAACACGAGTTTATGTTGACGGTAATTACATTGGTTTTCAAAACAGCCTTTGCGCACCCCATGTTTATAATCTCACAGATTTTCTGTTGCCGGGAAAACACAATATTACTATTCTTGTTGACAACACTGTCAAAATAAACATCGGTCATTCTCACTCTCCGATGCTATGGACACATGCTATTACTGAAGAAACTCAAACAGATTGGAATGGAATTATCGGTATAATAGAACTTATAGCAACTCCAAAAATCTGGATAGATTCAATACAAACGTATCCTGATTTTGAGGGAAAAATTATTACAGTTAAAATTATTATCGGAAACATTACAGGCAAAAAAATTGAAGGAAAACTAAATCTTGAAGATTTAACTGATAACGTTTCCGTGAAAAATATTCCTTTTTCCGCAATTGGAAAAGAAACGGTCGTCGAAGCGAAACTTCCTTTCGGTAAAACTCCCACCCTTTGGGGCGAGTTCTCTCCAAAATTGCATGAGCTTGAGGTTATGCTGGAGGGACGCTGTCCCCAGCGTCCTAATAATCACACGGGAATTAAGGTCGCCGGGGACGACGACCCTCCAACGCGCAATGTTACTAACACAAAAACCATAAAATTCTCTCTTCGCGACTTCCGTGCCAATGGTCATCATTTCAATCTAAACGGAAGAAATATTTTTCTTCGCGGAAACGTTGATTGCGCTATTTTTCCGCTTACCGGTTATCCGCCAATGAATGTCGATGAATGGAAAAGAATGTTCAACATTTATAAAAATTATGGATTGAACCATGTACGCTTCCATTCATGGTGCCCACCGGAAGCTGCATTCACCGCTGCCGATGAACTCGGTATTATTTTTCAGGTTGAAAATCCCTTGTGGGATGGTTACGGAATGGTTGGCAGCATTCCTGAAAGAGCTGCATTTATTCTTGCGGAAGCGAATCGTATTGTTGACACTTACGGAAATCATCCTTCCTTTTGTTTGATGTCTATGGGAAACGAACTTGGCGATGGCAATGAACCATACCTTGCTTACCTGGTAGATTATCTGAAAAAGAAAGACCCGCGACATCTTTATACTTCTACATCTTCTCCACCGGAAATTGAACGCGAAAAAGATGATTACTTCGTAGGCTCGGGTACTGAAGATGGAGTCTCCATCGGAATAAATCCATTCAAAGATTTTCGAGAGTCGTTGGAACATCTTAAGCGACCGTTGATTGCTCATGAAATAGGTCACACGGTGGTATATCCGAATTACAGAGAAATTCCAAAATATACAGGACATCTCAAACCACGAAATCTTGAAACTTTCAAGAAATCTCTTGAAGCAAATCACATGCTTGACCAGGCAGACGATTTTCAAAAAGCATCAGGAAAACAAGTTGTAGAAATTTATAAAGAAAATATTGAAGTTCAACTTCGATCACCGAATGTTGCGGGATTTCAATTGCTTGACCTTCAGGATTTCCCGGGACAGGGCACTGCGTTAGTAGGACTTCTTGATGTTTTTCTTGATTCAAAAGGACTAATTGCTCCGGAAAAATTCCGCGAGTTCTGTAGTGAAACTGTTCCGCTTATTCGCACAAGAAGTTTTACGTGGGACTCTGATGAAACGTTTGAAGCTACTGCGGAAATAGCTCATTACGGAAAAGAAGATTTGAAAGAAGTAACACCTGTTTGGACTATAAAAACTAAAGATGAGAAAATTATTAAAGAAGGAAAATTTAATAAAATTGATATTCCAACAGGAAAAACAACTCAACTCGGCAAGTTTGAATTCAAACTCAACAAAATAAAATCCCCGCAGCAATTTGTAGTAGAAGTTTCCCTGGAGGGACGCTGCGTGACTCGCGAATGCCGGGTTTCTCAGCGTCCTAAAAACATTCTCGAAAATAAGGTCGCCGGGGACGGCGACCCTCCAAACGTTGCCAATTCCTGGAATTTCTGGGTCTATCCTACAAATTCAAGCATCGAAATTCCTGACGATGTTACCATTTCAAAAAAATGGGACGCGAAAACCCAGGAAATTCTTGAAAACGGTGGCAAAGTTTTGCTTCTGCCCGAATATGGAACTTGTGATAAAGCGGAACCATCATATTGGCATCCTGTTTTCTGGTGCTATCAATTATTCACATGTCAGCCTGAAACGCTGGGAATTTTGTGCGATAAAAATCACCCGGCTCTTGCTGAATTTCCTACTGATATTTATGCTGACTGGCAGTGGTATGACATATTGCAATATTCCGAAGCATTATTGATAAATGATACTCCGGCAGATTTCAGGCCAATTGTCCAATTTATTCCTGACTTTAACAACAACAAAAAATACGCGGCGATTTTTGAAACTGAAGTCGGAAAAGGCAAACTGATTTTTTGCTCAATAAACCTGCGGAATAATATTGAAAATCGGTGCGAAGCGAAACAACTTTTGCACAGCTTGCTTGCTTATATGGAATCAGACAAATTTCAACCTGTAAAATCACTTGATAAAAAAACTCTTGACAGAATTTTAAAATTCACACCTAAATCAAAGCACAAAAGTAATAAGCCAAACACTGCTACTGCTGTTTTAAATATCCGAGCTGCAGCAAACGCGCCGGCAGTAAAATCTGATCCTTGGAATGCTTCCATGGATCAAATTATTGCCAAAAAAGATGGCTTTGATTATACTGTTCATGGAAAAGTTTGGCGCCAGGGGAAAAATTGCGTGTGGCATGACCAGAATCTTATTATCGAAATAAATTGTCCGAAAAAATTTAAAGGAGATTTTTACGTGCACTTCGATGACTTTGATAGTGGAGGACGGGAAGCCGCGTTATTCTTTTGTGGTACAGATTTAGGACCAATATTTCGTTACGACAAAGGAGGAATCTGGCTGAAACTACCTGTTACTGCTGACTTGGCAAAAGAAGGGAAATTATGGATTGACACAAGAGTAACAAGAGGGATGAACGTTGTTATTTCACAGATAGTTCTTATTCCAAAATAAGTCGCGCTTCCCGGTGCAGACCGCACTTGGTTTTGACACTGACGTTTCCACGCCGAACAAAATTTTGCCATTACTTACTTTTTCTCCATATCGTGCATAAATCAGGACAAATTGTTATATCTATTAATTTTTTTGTGTGATACTATATTTACAAATATGAAAATAATCTGCTTGTAAATAAAATTAAGTGTTCTTTACTAAAAAAACACAAAGATAAAATATGT
>JAUVKG010000077.1 GCA_030596365.1 Chlamydiota bacterium
GATTTTTGTTATTTTTTTCATTATAACATTTATCTTATACTGTCTCTGCAACAACTATATGATTACTGTCAACGTGAACGACTTTTATTTTTGAATTTTTATTAATAAAGTCACCTTGAGAGACAACATCGAGCAATTTTCCATCGATCACAGCTTTTCCAGCCGGTCTAAGCGTAGTTTTTGCGATTCCTGTTTTATCGATCCATTTTAGATAATCTTTTTCATCGAAGGCGGTATATCCATGTTCTTTATCCATTTTAGTTGATAGAAAGACTCCTTTTACGCCCGGCGTTTTCGGTAAAAACTTAGCAACAATTATAATTAAAGCAACTGCACCGACAATTGAACTTGCAACTACAGCAATTGATGCTGAGATTTCGTTAAGCGAGGGAGTGTTTGACCAATCCCCCGGCACCCAATCAATCATAGTAATAATCAATGCAGCAACCATAAGAATAATTCCTGAAATACCTGCAACACCAAAGCCCGGAATGACAAAGATTTCGAGAATCAATAAAATTAAACCTATAATAAATAAAGCAACTGGAAACCATCCTGTAAGTGTTGCCGTATAATGACCCCAAAAAAATAATGACATACAGACAACACCGATAATGCCCGGCAAGCCAAAACCGGGTGTTTTAATTTCGATAAACAAGCCGCCAAGACCGAGAACAAGTAATAAACCTGAAACCATCATACTACTGAAAAATCTTGCGAGATGTTCGCCGGAACGCGGAGCAATAATTTTTTGCGGAGCATTGGCCAGGCCGATCGTTTTAATCATTTTATCAAGTGAAGGCGAGACAGCAACGGCAAGTTTTTGCGTAACAGCTTCGCTTGCTGTTAGTGTAAGCAATTTTCCTTTTTTAATAACGTTTGTAATTTCAATATCTTCATCCATCATAGCTTCGAATAATTCATACGGATGACCGTTTTTTTCACACGCTGAGCGAACAATTGCCCGAACGGCGCTATAAGCTTTTTCTTTCATTCCTTCATCAATTTCTTTTCCGCCGCCGAGAAAAGGAATGGGTGACATTTGGATAATTTTTGCATCGCCAATTTGACTTTGAGGCGCCATATAGATATATTCCGTTGATGCGGCAATAAGCGCGCCGGCGGAGATTGCTTTTGTATTTACATAAGTGTAGGTTGGAATTTTAAGTCGTGCAATAGACTGCATAATAGATTCTGCGGACTGAACTTTTCCGCCATAAGTATCCATATCAAGAATCAGGGCGGAAGCTTTATTTAATTTCGCTTCTTTAACAGCCCGCCGAACAATATGAGCCAATCCTTCTTCGATTTCACCTTTTATTGGAATAATGATAACCGGTCGGATATCTGAAGTTTCTGCAAAAAGGCATACTGCATTAAAAGAAAATGCAGCAAGTAAACACATAAATATAAAAGGTATTTTTTTCATAATTATAAAGATGGTGCGAGAGGAGGGACTTGAACCCACACGTCCTAGGACACCAGAACCTAAATCTGGCGCGTCTACCAGTTCCGCCACTCTCGCAGTATTATTGAATGATTTAACGATTTAGTGATTTAATGATTGAACGCAAAGTGTTGCTTCGTCGGGGTGATTTAATCTTATCCAACGAAGTAACACTGTACTCATGTTCATCATTCAATCGTATCAATCATTTCAATATTTAAAAGTATTATTATTTTACACAAAGAAGGATTTATAGTCAATTGCCAAACGACCTTGTGAAATGAGTTGTTTTAGGGTCATCATCTGTAAGTTCAGAGCGATCAATAACGACTTCTCGTCTTGTTTCGGCAAGGATTTTATTTCCGGATATTTTGCTGATATTACCGTCTGCAAGGGTATTTTTAACTGCCTGTGCAATGACAATAACGCGAAACTGGTCACTCCGAGTTGTGATTAAGTTAACATTTTTCGAGAAGATGTCCGGAGTAATACCTTTAACATCAAGGATATCCGTAACATTTTTATAAGGTTTCAGATCATTTTTTCCATCATTAGAAATTCCTGTAAAAACATTGTGAGCAACGTCAGCTGAAATTCCGTTTAGCGCTCTTAAAACTCGTTCAGACGCTGTATTTATATTTATTTTACCCAGCTCTTCTCCAGGTGCAAGATACGCATAATCAAGCCATGCAAAGCCGGAATTTTTCGAACTTCCCAATCCTTTGGCAATAACTTTAAGTTTAATCCCGCCATCCGGAGAAATATGTTCAGGATGTATTATGCCGCAATAAACCCCATCAGATTTTTCGTATTGGTGTGTTTTTCTGCTTGTAATATTTTTGTACGCGTCTGTGCTGCGTTTCACAATTTTATCTTCCGGAAGTGGCAAGTGATCGAAATCATGTGTTTCATAGTTAAAGGCAAAAACTTCGAGTTGTGCGTTATGATTTTCTTCCAAAAATTCAGTTGTATCGATAGAATCATTTAATCCATGAAGATAGAGACCGTAATCGCTTCTTGAAAGAGATTTATTTTTCCATTCCCAAATACCTTCATCTCCATTATTTCGAGTGTAATACATCGGAGTTGAATATCCGGCGCCAACACTGAATTTATCGCCACTGTTGATGCGCAGCTGCTTACCTGATGGTAAAGAAAAACCTATTACTGAGATACTGCTATCAGTGCTTGAGCTTACAACAAATTTTTCGCCTTTTTGATTTCCTGAAAGGACTCTTAGGAACTGACTTTCCCAGATATCAGGCTGCCATTTTACTCCATCAGCAGTAATTTTTTCAGTTGACGGAAATTTTGATTTTCCGAATGCGGGTTTCCAACCGCTGATATGTGCTCCTTCCTCTTCCGGATCCAATCTTATTCCTGAAGTGGTAAAATATTTTGCGATAGCTTTTAATGTTCTGGTGTTAGGTTGTCCTTTTTTCTGCATGCCGATATTTTCCCAATCTTCGGCTTTTCTCACTTTTTGAATTTCTCCAACAGAAGCGAAATGATGATCTTTAACATGCGGTTTTATTATATTTCCGCGTGGTTGGGCATGATTTCTTGCTTTTCTTTCAGTACCGCCAAAAGAAGCTCTTCTTGATTTTATCCAGTTATAGTGAGTAGGATCGATTTTTTCTGATGAATAATTTATTTCGCTAAGTTTTGTAGAGCCATAAGTTACTGTTCGTGCAGCGATTTGATTGTATTGATTTTTTAGTGTCATTGATAAAAAGCCTCCTTCTCTCGGCATTCCGAGCAAAAGAATATCATCATCTACTTTCAAAGAAGAAACACGTATCAAGCCCATATACAAAGCATTTTTTGTGTTTCCTTTAACGGTTATTCTGACTCCCATAGATGAATTTTGATCAGCACGTGGTTTTCGTAAATACCATTCCGACATTTCGTTTTTCATTTGATCTTTAGTCCATCTTGCGCCTTCACAAACGATGCTGTCACCTCTATTTCCGCTTCCTCTTTTAATATTTTCAACTTTATATCTTACTCCCCATAAAGTATCAGGAATATCAACGCAAGGATAACTTTCTGAGGCAGATCCACCCCAAGTACCGTCTTTTGGAGCGCCGTAATCTTTGTCAAAAATTTCTCTGTTATTTGTAATGTAAAAATATCCTCCGGGCTGAATTGTAGGATTCGGATCATCATAAAGTCCCTGTTTCCATTTGCTGTACAGCGTTGCTTCATCAATTCTGCCGACTTGATCCGCGTAAGAGCCGGTATTAACAACTATTCTCCAATTTCTAAGGCTAACCGGATGGTCGCTAATATTTATTAATTCCATAATGTCCGGCCGCATCATATAAGCAGAAACAATTACATTTTTATTTTGGTAAGCTTTAAGGGCGGAAGTTTTTCTCAGACCACCAACATAGCCGGTTTGTTTACATGTTGCGATATTGATATTTATCCATCCATTTTTTGCGCGTTCCGGTTCGCCGTTATTATACGGAGTTCTGAGCAGCCATACTTTTGATTGATCATCAGGTAGTCTCAGAGTACTTCCTTCTAAATCTTTAGAAGTTATTTCCGCCATTTTGGTTTCTGAATATTCGCTTGGATTTCCATCAAGGTCAAGCATTTCGTTAAATCCTTTCCAAGGGGTTTTACCGGCAGCCAAGTTATGGTCGCCCGGTAAAATTATATACGAGCTATTTCCTGAGGAATCCATTATATTCCCGCCAAGATTATTTTCACCGACATACACTTTGTAGTACATATTTTTGGGTGGCCGTTTCAAATTTTCATCAGAAAAGACAGGAACATAAAATTCCTCTTTCATTTCGGGGAAAACACAGGTCAATCCGCCATTATTATCTCTAAACAGATTGTTGATTCGTACACTATTCAATACATTTGACGGAGAGAGTTGATCTTTAAGAAAGGAATGAGGAAACCTGTAATTTACTTCATCGCAAGCTACTATAAGTTCGTTAGCGGTATTCCCGAGAATAGGATATGTAACATAACTGAGTTTATATCCATCTTCAACACCGAGCATAAGCCAGGCATTTTTCCAGATATCGACAGGCCATCCGCCGTTTTTATCCATAAGAGATTTAAATGTGTTAAATCCTTTCGGTTTTTTAATTGGATTTCCTGAAAGTTTGACTTTTGCGGCATGTGAGAACGATGCCCGCACGCCATTTGTGAAAGCTTCTTTCATAGAAGGTCTGAATATTGGACCTACGTGAGTAATATTCCATCCATATTCTTTTTTATGATATAGTTCCGGTTGTTCATAAAACCAACCGAGTCTATAAACTCTGTTATCTCCTTCCCAGTAATCATCATTTCTATCAAATCGAAGAGTAAAACTTCCATCATTAGCCATAACTTCATTAAAGCAAACTGCTTCAACCCCATACTCGCTACCCATTGTAGAGAGCACACTATTTTCGTCACGGTAATCAGTAATATTCCCGACAAGTGTGCGCATATTTTTAGATTTTGATTCGAATCTATTTTCTTCGTTAGCTTTGCGTAACAGTGAACTTACCTGGCGTTTTGATGCAACATTAATGTTTATTTTTTTTGATTGTGTTTTAGTAATTTCATCATAAAACATATTGCCGCTTTTAGAATTTATGGTACCGAATTTATTTAGATAACGACTGGCAAGCAAGTTAAGTTGTCTTTGTTTTGGGACAACAATGCAAGCTTCTTTAATACTTGAAAAGCTTCGATCATCCCACCTTGGATTAATAGGGTCATATTCCTCCGGCTCATCAATTCCTTCGTCGGCTTCGTCTACAAGACCATCTGCATCATTATCAATAAGATCAGCTGCATAACTTGATGCGGTAAGATTATCATCAACGCGAGCTTGTCCCGGAGTTAAATCCCGTCCGTATCTATATTTAAGGATTCTTTTTGCGAATGAAAGTGAGACAGGAAGTCCTGCTTCTTTTCCATCTGTGAGCATTATTTCGAAAGTGCCGATACCTTCGTTCTGCATTTTGCTATTTAAAGCGCTTGCTGTGTTAATATTAATTTTTGACGCTTCATCTTCAATCAACACGGCATATCTGCCGACTATTTCCCCGGTTTTATTTTTTACATAAATCCAGTGTCCGTCATTACCGTTTTTGTTTTCTACGATTCCATCAATATCAATATTATTACCTGGATTTTTAATTTCCGGCAAAAATGTTGTAAACATTTGTTCGGTTTTATCATCCCATGCAGGTTGTTCAAAAGCATCTTCACGAATAACACACATTGCATGTTCAAGCGCTGAATCGGCAATTAAGTCCGCCTGCAATTTTGCAATTTGCGCTGACCCCATTTTGCTTTCTACCGACATATTTATCGTAAAAGCAGATGCAATCAAAGCCAGCACAACGAGAACGCCAAGAACAGCCACTAAGGCAATACCTTTAGTTTTCGCAGCGAAAAAGTTTTGTAAGTATAATTTATCCATTCATTTTCAAATAAAGATTAACATATTATTATACTTTTTATCATTGATAATTACAATATCATTTAATCACCAAAATCCGGTGATTAAATGGTTATTGGTTAATCGTTATTAGTTAATATTTACGGGTATAATAAATATTTTTTTCGTTTATGTTTATAGGCATCTAAATCTTGCTGCCAGGAGGCTGTAATTTCCTGTTCCGGAATACCTTGTTTTATTTGTTTGATTAATTTGTCATTTCCTGATAATAAATTAAAAAAACGTTTTTGTTTGAAGAAATTTTCTTTATCGGGATTTTTCCGGTAAAATTCAATAAGATATTTCAATGTAAAAGGAGGTACCGTTTTTAATTTTCTAAGATCTTCTCCGTAACAGGTTGTACCTGAATATTTCGGATTAACAGACATTCCATCAATACTTTTAGGCATAAAAGAAAAAGTTCCCTGTGAAGTATCCGGATAGCCTATTACCTGAAAAGGAAAATAAGTCCCCCGGCCGATACTTATTGTTGTAGGTTCAAAAAAACATAAACTCGGATAAAGTTGAATTGACAAATCGTTAGGTAAATTGGGTGAAGGTTTCACAGGCAGAGAATAAGGTTGTGAATGTTTCCATCCGGAGACAAGTATAACTGTTAATTCGCATACCCGATGTTTTGAAAGCCATCCTTCTCCGTTGATCATATTAGCCAATTCTCCGATAGTAAGCCCGTGTACAACCGGAACAGGGTGCATACCCACAAATGAGTTAAAAGTCATATCTAATACCGGTCCGGCAACATAGCTGCCGTTTGGGTTTGGGCGGTCTAAAATAATCAATGGAATTTTATATTCGGCACAGGTGTCCATAACATAATGAAGGGTACTGATATATGTATAAAAACGAACACCGATATCCTGTATATCGAAAATCATAATATCAATATTTTTGAGCATTTCGGCAGTCGGTCGTTTGTTTTTACCGTACAATGATATAATAGGAAGTCCCGTTTTGACATCTTTGGCATTTTGGATATGTTCCCCTGCATCGGCATCACCGCGAAACCCATGTTCAGGTGCGAACACTTTACAGATAGTCACACCGTGATTCAGCAGAAAATCAACGAGATGTATTGCGCCTACCCGTGCCGTTTGATTAACCACTATGCCCACCTTTTTATTTTTCAGTAAAGGAAGATATTGTTTATATTGTTCAGCTCCTGTAAGCAACTGTTTTTTTGCTGCCGGTTTGTTTTCTGTTAACAAACGATTTTTGTTTTCTGATTGTTGTCGGCAGGAGAATTGAGTAAAACAAATCATAAGAGAAATAAAGATTAAGGTTGTTGTTTTAGTCATATTTATTTAGGTGTTGAGTTTGTCAAAATTCATAAGCGATTCTTTGAAAGAAGAATTTTATTTAAATAGTCATTTCGGGTCGAAATGACGTACCAACCTTTTCGAGCAGCGTATAATTAAAGTAAGTCAAGCTTCCAGCTTGACATTAAGCTGGAAGCTTAATCTACTCTAAAACCGACACAAAGCCGGCAGGATATAAAACAGCTGTTATCATTGTCGGTTAAAACTCTGGTCATAAAATATCTGTTGTATGGCTGATCGCACGTTAAGAGAATAAATTTTTGAATTTTCGCGCGTGGGATACACTCGGTTGGAAAGGAAAATATAAAACAACTGCTCATCGGGATCAATCCATACAAAAGTTCCTGTAAAACCACTGTGGCCGAAGCTGCGTTGACTAACCGCAGGCGCGGGATAAGAGTCGGGCATTTTCTTTTTTTTATTACCTAATTGCGGTTTATCGAATCCTAATCCGCGACGATTACCTTTTTCGGGAAATTGAACACTGGTGTATTCATCGAACGTGGATTGTTTAATGTATTGCTTATTTCCGTATTCACCAGATTGCACATACATTTGCATCAACTTGGCCAAATCATTTGCCGTACCGAAAAGTCCGGCGTTGCCTGATAATCCGCCACGCATAGCGGCTGCTTCATCGTGAACATATCCCTGTAGTATCTGATGTCGGTAATTTTTATCGTTTTCGGTTGGAATAATTCTTTCTTTTGGATAGTTAGCTAATGGAGTAAAACTTAACGAAGAAGCTCCGAGTGGTTCATAAAAATGTGTTTTAAGGTAATCGGCATATTGCTGCCCACTTAATTGCTCAATTAAATCCGGAAATATCAAAAAACTCAGCCCGGAATATTTATAATCTGTTTCCTTGAGTAAAGGAGATTCCCGGATTCGTTTGAACATTTGTTCTTTGTAGTCTTTGTTCAGATAAATTCCTTCGGCAACGTGAATTGGAAACTGTGTGGAAGAAGTTTTGCTATACCATCGTTTTTTAAGCGTTCCATTCTTTTCCTGCGTTTCTTTATGAAAAGCAATATAAGGTAATAAACGCGCTTGATGAGATAATATCTCTCTGAATGTTAAACTTTTTTTGTTGGAATGCTGCCAGTCCTTCCAATATTTACTTAACGGTTCATCCAAATCGAATTTACCTTCCTCATTGAGTTTCATCAGAGCAGGTATAACCGCAGCTATTTTCGTAATGGAAGCCAGATCATAAAGATCGTTCAACCTCACCCGTTGTTTTTTATCATAAGTATGGTAACCGTAAGTTTTATGGAATATAATTTTTTTATTTTTGGCGACCAATATTTGGCAGCCGGGAAAAGCTTTTTCTTCTATCGCTTTATTAACAATTGAATTCACACGTTGATCAATGTAACAGCTATTCATTCCTACCGCTTCTGGAAGTGTATATCCGAGTCGTATTGCTTTTTTAATAAAAATTCCCGCACCGGCAGCAAAGTCTTTGTTTATAGTTACCGGAAGCATTCCGGTGATAGGAATTCCTCCAAAAATTGCTTGCGCGGCGGCTTCCTGAGAGAGGGTGTTGTCCTGGTACAACAACAAAATAGCTTCTGCTTGTTTAAGTTTTTCTATTTCTTT
Source organism: Chlamydiota bacterium (assembly GCA_030596365.1). Classification (GTDB taxonomy): domain Bacteria; phylum Auribacterota; class UBA3054; order UBA3054; family B51-G9; genus B51-G9. Next base: position 8,849 of record JAUVKG010000077.1, read on the forward strand.
AAGCATATACGGTATGCCAAAATGAACGATAGTAACTGCCTGACGATCGAGTAATGTGTTAATAAACATTTCGTTTCGCCTGGAAAGTCCATATGGTTTCATGTCGTACTTTTCCTGCTTATAATTGTTTACTTCAATGTGCCTCTTGGCTTTGGTCATGCGAAAATTTTGTAAGCTTATTATAATTTTATCATAATGAGCCAGCTTGTTTTGCAATCCCTTTAATTTTTCTTCCGGCAATTGGTCGGAAAGCATAAAATGATCAACACTGGTATATTTGTTCAGCATATTTTGAAAAGGCGTATTATCGGCAACCGGACTTGGACTGATGGTTATGCCGGCAATTTTTTGTCCTCCTGGATTCAAAGGAATTGTATTATTTTTGTTTTGTATAAGTGTTGCTGCCGCCTCGAAAAGTTTCCGGTTAAGCAATAACGCTTCAGGAGAATGCATATCCCGGTAAAGATTTGCTGTTATGATAGGTTTAAAATCAGGAAAATTAACAAGAGTTTTGTATTCAAGCACTTTCCTGCATTTTTCTTTAATAAGTTTGGCATTTATAACACCTTGCGTAAC
>JAUVKG010000276.1 GCA_030596365.1 Chlamydiota bacterium
TTTTACTCGAACGGAAGTTGAGGCATAAATAACAGCGAAAGAATTTTTTTGTTCTTCAACCCAACCATAGCAGAAGAGGTCTGCTTTAATATATTTGTTAAGTTTTTTATAATTTTCCGGGTAAAGAATTTTCGTTGGAAGTTTCTTTAAGGCATTATCAATTTTTCTTATGGATATTAAGTCATAATGTTTTGTGGAGGCAAGATTGCCATATAAGGATCGTCGTGCATTTTCAGATCCATGAAGAGCTTTCTCAGGATTGAAAAATGGTAATATAGCAATGGATCTATAAGTTGATTTTATCGCCATTTTGTGATGATCACTTTCAAATTGAATACCAAGATGTGGATTCTCATAAACGGTTAATGCGCAACCGGCCATTATGAATATTATTGAAAGAACAAATAATGTTTTAATATATTTTATCATAATTAAAATGCTGCTCCTACGTTAAATGAAAATCCATCCATAAAATCCCAATCTGATACTTCAGAATCTTTTACGATTGGATAACCATAATCAATCTTAATTGGACCTATAGGAAGATTCACCCTGATCCCGGCTCCAATAGATACATTAAACTCTCCGGCATTGTTGCGCGTATCGGTTTCTGAATGCCAATTACCGTCAGCGCTTCTTCGACCAAGATTGTACTTACGTTTTTTCCACCAGACATTACCGGCATCAACAAATATTGCTCCGCGAATGCTGTAATTTTCCGAGAAGGCATAAATAGGGAATGTGTATTCTGCAGAGCCAAATAATTTTGTTGTACCTCCAAGAGGATTATCGCCTGAATAATCCTTGGGACCAACCATTCTATATCCAAAACCACGCATTTCACCGGGACCGCCCATAAAGAATCTGTCAAACATCGGAGTGCTGTCAGTTGCAACACCGAGAGAGCCGCGGAGATTTATAACGTGAGGTCCGCTGAAAGGCAGATGAGGCTTGCGTCTAAATGTTTCAAATATTTTAAAGTAATGAGAATGGCTAAGTTCTGTTAAAGCGTAAATCTTAGTGCCGAAACCAAGCTTGCCTGTCCATTTAGTTATACCACCGCGTGTTGTTAAAGTAAGACTATCACGCGTATCTCTTGTAAGTGTAAGTATCGGAGCAAATTGAATATATGTTCCTTCTTCGTCTTTTAGATATTTATCCTTTCTTGTAAAATTGGAATACAGGTAATCAGAATGTTCTACTTTACGAACCCGACCAGTTTTAGGATTTACCTTGCGGGTGGTATAAGTTTGTAAAACAGCATCATTTTTCAGTACAAAATCATCTAAATCAATACTGTCGTCAACATCTACATCAACAAATTCGCCTATAAGTGTAAGATCGCTTCGAATTGTTCCAATGTATTTTCCGAGCTTAGGTATCCAACGGAAATTCAGAGGTGTTCCCGCTCTGATATCACCGCCTATGCGGAGCGTTTTGTAATCGGGTGCGAGGTAATTGCTGTTTCTTACAAAAACATCAAATCCGAGAGAAACTTTACGGCCACGAAGCTTTTCATATAAAAAATACGGCTCAGTAAAACTAAATATAATGTCCTGACGCTGATTACCTATGTCAGCACGTAATCTTAATTTTTGACCCCCGCCGACAAACCAGTTCCGCCAGTTCATAATATCAAAGTTAGGCTGTGATATCTGAACGAAACCGACGAATGAATCTACTGAAGAATAACCGGCTCCGAAACCTATTCTTCCAAATTTACCCGCATCTTTTTCTTCTACATTAACATAAATATCTTTTTGACGGGGATTTGACCGGTTGGTTTTGTCATAAACTTCAACTTTACTGAAATAATTAAGATTTCTAAGACGCTGCTTACTTGTTTCAATACGATAATAATTAAATCTATCGCCGGGAGTCATATTAAGTTCACGCCTTAAAACAATATCTTTTGTACGCTTGTTTCCCGTGATAAATATATTGCCGAAGTCAAATAAACTCTTTTCGGTAATTTCATAATAAACATCAATTACCACATTCGATGACGTTGATTGGTCAGATTGAATCGCTTTCGATGTAGTCATGGCGTCCGCGTATCCAAGAGATCGATAATAATTTTTCATATTTGCCGCGTCTTTTTCAATTGCCTGCGGTGAGTAAATTCCGCCTGTAAAAATTCCGACTTCATAAAAGAGATTAGTTGCGAAGTATCCCTGGAGCTTTCGTTGACGGATAGTAATTTTGCCGACGGTGTATGGTGGTCCTTCAACAATATTCACATAAACAGTAAGGCCGTTGTTTTTTTTATTAGGTTCTACTTTATAAGTAGCTTTTGCCTGAACATAACCGATTTTCTGATACATTTCCATAATCTTCCACATGTCATCTTTAAGAGCATATTCATCATAAACTCCTTTGCGGAATAATAAAAGATTGCGAGGCTTAGTACTCATTGCCCATTTAAGCTTGAAATCGCTGATAAGTGTGCGGCCGGAAAGAATTACTTCGCGGATATATGACTGGGAGTTTTCATTTATAATAAACGTTACTGCAGCTTCATTTTCATCTATTGATTCTTTTATTTTATATTCAATTCTTGCGTTTGCATATCCTTTCTCATCATAAAGTGAACGGATTCTTTCTAAATCATTCTTGAGAGTCGCACTGTTAAGTGGTTTACCTACCTCAGAATGTAAAACTTTCTGAATCTTTTTTAACTTGATTACTTTGGCACCCGCTATGTCAATCGCCGATATCACTGGATGCTCATGAACACGAAATGTAACAATGATATTTCCGTTGTCAATTATTTTATCAACTTCAACAGAATCAAATTTTCCGGTTTTCATTAACTTCTCAGTATCTTTCTGAGTAAGTTCCTCGCTGTAATAATCACCGGGCTTTGTTTGGATTGTGTCCAGTATGACATTCTCATCAATCAGATTATTCCCGAGAATCATCACGTCAGACACAATGCTTGACGATGCTTGCGCATAAGCTGTGCCTGAAAATGAAGAAAATAAGAATGCCGCTGCTGTTACAACGGAAATAAATCTGTTGAGCATACAAAACTCCAAGTATTTAACTATATTTTAGTAACTGTTACTAAGTCTAATATGATAACAAAAATAATCTTAAAAATCAAACGGTATAATGGCTGAAATGTAATGGCTGAAACGGCGATGAATAAACGAATAGGGAGAGTTTTACATGTTCGGTAAAAGACGCATTCTGGTGGCCGAATACGCCTTTTAATCGCCGGGATTTATTGAATGTATAAATAACTTGAAAAAAATCCATTTTAATAGTATAATTATAATTATGAAAAAAACAATTTTACTATTTTTTACCTTTTTATTTTCTATCGCAGCTTATGCAGGAGAAACTAAACCCGAAAGCTATAATATCACTTTTGTTGATAATATGAACATTACCACCTTTGTTAGTAATGTTCAATATCAATCTGATCATAATGATAAATCATCCGCAAATAATAAATTCGTTATTTGTGGCTCTCGCGGTAAATCTGCTGTAACGATTCCATGGTCAAAAATTAAACGTATTGATTTCGTTGATGAAAGAGAAAATTATAATGCCGTTGTGAGTTTGAAAGACGGAAGGTGTGTTTTGATCTATGCGGTACTTTCTAATTCCAAATATAAAGGCGAAAATGATTTTGGCGGTTCCTTTCTTATTAATGCAGAATATGTCCGTGCTATAATCTTTAATTAGCGGACTCAATTTTTTTATGGAATCTCCTCAATTATTTACATCAGTAGTTTTATACATCATTCTTCTCTTTGTTATTTCTGTTCATGAGTGGGCTCACGCGTGGACTGCAAATAAATGCGGTGACCCAACCGCACGATTACTCGGAAGAATGACATGGAATCCTATTGCTCATATCAGCATGGTGGGAACTGTGTTAATACCGCTTATCGGTATTTTTGGCCCGGCACTTGGATTGGGATTGCCATTCGCTATCATCGGCTGGGGAAAACCAGTGCCGGTAAATCCTAATAACTACAGAAATTATGTCCGCGATGATGTACTCGTTAGTCTTGCGGGACCGTTGTCAAACGTGGTTATTACTATCGTCGCTTTGATTATCGTCAAAATTTTAACTTTCATGCCTGGCGAGTTGGTGATGATGATAATACGGGAAATTTTATTTCCACTTGCACAGTTATCCTTTTTTCTCGCATTTTTTAATCTGATTCCTTTTCCTCCGCTCGACGGTTCTCATATTTTGCGTCCGTTGCTCGGTTATAAAGGACGTATGATTTTAGATAAAATATCGGCGTATGGTCTTATAATTTTGATTGTTTTTATTAACACGCCTATTTTTGATATCATTATAAGAGGCGTCAACAACTTGTTTTTTTTTATGGCAAAAATAATTATTTAATCCATTTTGGATTTGTGATTTCGGATTTGTCCAATCCATTAATCCATTAATCCATTAATCCATTAATCCATTAATCCACCAATCCATTAATCCATCAATCCATTA
>JAUVKG010000288.1 GCA_030596365.1 Chlamydiota bacterium
TCGGGATATATTTAACATAAAATAGCCGTCCCGAAACCGGGACGGCTTTTTTGCTCGCATTTGGAAATGCGGCTTACTTCCTGCGCAGAAATGCTAAACCAGGAATTGCAAGCAATCCGAGTGTTGCAGGTTCAGGAATAAAAGTGATTTCAATGTTATCGCCATTAATAGTCGGATGAATCGGACCGTCTGCCCCTGCGTCATAGTTCATGGTAATGTTACCGGCATCACCAACAATTCCGCCGGAAGTTTGTGCGATTATATATGTATTATAATCAGGAGAACCGGAAGACACAACGTTTATAGTCATTCCGCCATCGGGAATTGTAAATGTGCCTGTAATATCAATCAAATCTGCGGAAGTTGTATCTACTCTCCAATTATATGTTCCGCCAGCTTGAAACACAACATTTTCGGAATACAAAGTTCCGATTCCTGATGAAGTCCATTGCATATTCCCACCGTTATTAACAGTTACGGTCTTAACATTGTTGATTTCATCTCTTCCATCAAGCGCGAGAATTCCCGTATTATTAACAACTACATCAGCATTTTGAACACTATCAGGATCGGTAAGAAGTAAGACGCCCGCATTTATATTAATTATTCCGCTGAGATTTGGGCATGGTTGTTCAAAAAACAGTCTGCCAGTGCCGTTTTTGGCAAAACCTTCTGTTCCATCAACGGAACCGCCAAATCCAGGATAACCTATAACTAATCCTGCACAATTAGATTGTTCAGAAACCTCTATGGTTGGAGTTCCTAAAAGTGTAAGTGTGTCGCCTACAAGAACATAATAAGATGATGGATCATTATTATCAAATGCAATTACAATGTGACTGATGGATTCTCCGGACAGCTGGATGCCCTTGGCGGCATCTGAAGAATCAATTCCGTTAGTAAAATAAGCAGTGTAACCTGATCCGCCTGCTATAACTCCGTCGGCCCACATTGCGGAGTCTGACCATTGCCTGACTACCGGATGCGTTTCCGTGTAATAATCTGTATCAATCCAATGTCCATCCGCTGCGAAAAGCGCTGAGGTTGCACAAAGAGATACGATTAGTATTATTGACATCAAAAAATTAATTTTCCTCATAATTATTCCATGTTTTGCAGTTAGTTAATATATTGCAGACATTATAACGCAAAAATAATTAAATGTCAAATATAATTGGCTTACGCCAATTATAAATTCTGTTAATTCATTTTTACCTTCCTTCGCCCCGTGGAGTCTTACTCCATCAGCTTTACCACTCACTATTCACCACTCACCACTCACCATTAACCATTAACTATTTGCTAATTTACCGATTTTTTAGTAAAATAAAGATAATATATTAGTCTTTGCCTATAAACATTATGAAAATACGATTTATTATATCCCGCATGACATTTTTTTTTAGAATACAGGAAAAATGCCCGTTTCGAAACAAAATTTCCCACACAATTGCGGCGCGTAATCAAGTTAAAGGTATTGCTCTCGTAGCCGTTCTGGCTATTCTTACTGTTTTGGCTTTGCTTGCAGCATCATTTATAATTTCCACAAACATTCAGACAAAAGCAGGAGAAGCAAGTCTTAATGCGATGAAAGCACGGTTTCTTTCTCAGTCCGGCTATCAACACGCACTTTCTTTAATTCAAAATGATAATTCACCTGAAGGACTGACTTGTGATTCCCCCGAAACCGATCCCCAATTATTCTCGTCCAAATATAAAAATAAATGGTATTTGGTAAAAAATCACAATGGTGATTTAATTGGGCGATATAAACTTGAAATAACGGATGAATGTGGAAAGCTTAACGTTAATACATTGCAATCTCTTGCCGAGCATGCGATGATATACAGCAAAAGAAGTGGTAAGTCAGCGCGAAAAGACCCACTTTTTTCTCTCTTGTCTCCTAAAGCAATAAGAGCATTGCGCACCTATCAATACGGCCCGAATAAAGTTCCGGGAATGAGAAATGTTGACGATAATAAAAATAACATAGCTCTTGAAAATGATGGCTTGGATAATAATTATAATGGTATAATTGACGAAGCAAATGAAGGCGTTGATGAACCCGCGGAATACAACACACTCTACCCTTCCGGCGATGACAAAACAATTGATTCCATATCTGAAATCCCCGGCATAATCGCTAATAACAAAAACCCATCCTTTCTTAAAGGCCTTTCAAGATATTTGACAACTTATTCAATTAGCCATTCAAAAAGCTTATGGTCAGATGACAGGCAAATTTGCATTAACGGCGGTAACGTCCGTGAACTTTCCCGGGCTATCCGTTCAATCAAAGACAAAAAATCTATAAGTAAAACTTCTCAGGGACTTTCAAGATTAGTTTGTAATATCATGGATTTCCGCGACGAAAACCATTCACTTTCAACTCATGGCGGTAGTTATGGCATTGAGGCAATCTGCTTTAATGAAATTATGGCTAATGACGGAAGTCACATGCTTGAACCACACGTTAAAAATTGGATTCCTACAGGTAAAGGTAACCAACTCGAAGAAAAATACTGCGGCGTTGTTGGTGTTATGCTGGACCCTTATGACAAAAATGGAGATGAGTCCGTCGCAAAATACCCAATGCGGCCGACTTCAATAAAAAAAGTTGGAAATAATGTGAAAATTGTTTATAATGGTCCGCCTATAAGAGGAGCAATAGACTTTACCGTTGATTATAGAAAACTTTTTAACACATTAAAATCGCGTGGAAAAACTCAGGGGGAGAATATTCTCTATCCTATGAATTTCTGGAAAAATGCCCACGTTATCTTTCGTACTAATCTAACTCATACCGCTATAGATGAAAATCCAAAAAATCTGCCTAAAGTTATTTCAAGCGATGCAAGAAGTATAACTATTGAAGGTACATACGGAAACGGCAAAAGTTCTTACGATACAATGATGCAAATTTATAATGATTCAAGCAAGAAAGTGGGATTCTGGCTTAATAATCACTGGGAAAGAATGTGGGGACAGTTTACCGTTTATCCACAATGCTCCGAATGGGCCATTACTGAAATCCGGCCTAGGACTTATTTTCGCGTTTATGTCGGAAATAATTCGTTCACTCCTATCGCTTTTAAAGATAATTCTTCCGGGCTGGATTGTGACGGCAATCCTTCTGCATACTCTGAAGTTGAAGAACATATGCTCAAATGGCCTTATAAAGATGGTATACCCATTCGTACAGATGCAAAAGGTATGATTGATATAATCGTTACTTCATCCAAAAACTGTAATGGAAAAAGGCCGGCATCACGTATTAATAATTGGATGGATATAAATAGTACGGCAGAAAAGAACCGCACTAAAAGTGTTATGACTCATAATATCTTTATGAGACCGGATATCGTTGAACTCATTAACGTTAGCGATAAACCCGTCAGCCTTACAGGATGGCGCGTTATGATCAATACCGGCTCAGTTGCAAAAGAACTTTGCAGGATTGATTCCGCCACTCATTATTCACCCGCAAGCGGCGGCTTTTTAGTTGACGAAAATCCTGTCATTCCTTCCCACGGTTACGCTTACCTGACAAGCGATAAACAAATCTTCGGGATCGAATACGGTTCAAGTAAAAATGAAACCTGGGGCGATAGCGCTAAAGAACAATATCCATGTTACGAACTGCCTCAGGACACCTGGGGCGTTTGGTATAAAATTAAAGGCTTTCGTCCCGCTAACAGAAATTTATGGTCGGGTGGAGCTCCCTCTCCCGATAATAATATCATCCTCGATGGCGCTGACTTTACAGAAGGAGAAATCGCAGGCGAAATGATAGAATTCAGAAGCGATAGAGGTACCTATAAAGGTAATAATCTGAACGGCTTTAGAAGAATGGTTACAGGTAATACAAAAGACGCCGTCGAAATACTTTATGGGCAGGCGGGTAACGCTCCGTGTGATATTCGTGTCGGAGATTATGCTGTTCTTCTTGGTATGCCACGCTTGGGCGGTTTTTTATCCCTTACTCTAAGAAATGAATATAATCAAATTACTTCCCGTACCCTTGAATATGGTCAAACCGACTTCCAGGATTTTGATGTCTCAACTGAACGTCCCGACCCTACAGTTTTTGACGTATGGACAACAACTAAAAAAACTACTTTCGGTGGAACCTTCAGTGAAGCACGATCACGCAACCTGAAAAAAATTGCCGGTTCAACCGTTCTTAACCGACCTCTCGGCACTTTTGAAGACCTGCTTAAAATAAGTTCAGGAAAAGAAAATATTTCTTACCATACAAACGAAAAAGAAGCCTCTAAATTTT
>JAUVKG010000137.1 GCA_030596365.1 Chlamydiota bacterium
TATTTTTGAAGCAAAAAGAGCTTTTCTAATCTCTCCGATAAATTCTTCTTTATCAATATCTGTTGCTTTAACAGGCCCGGTTAAGATTTTGCTTGCGGCAACACGTTCGTCTTTAATTGCTGAAAGACATCTTGCGAAAACGGCTTCTGCAATTGTCATAGTCGGCATACCGAGATCAAGAGCGCTTTGGCTTGTCCATTTACCGGTACCTTTTTGACCGGCTGTATCGAGGATAATATCAACAACTGGTTCACCTGTTTCATCATCTTTTTTCACAAGGATTTCAGAAGTTATTTCTATTAAGTAACTATCGAGTTCTTCTTTATTCCATTCGGTAAAAACTTTTCCCATTTCTTCCGCAGACATATTCAACAAGTTTTTCATTAAAGAATACGATTCACAAATCATTTGCATATCGCCGTATTCAATTCCATTATGAACCATTTTAACGTAGTGGCCTGCACCATCGTTACCAAGCCATTCGCAGCACGGGCTTCCGTCTTCAACTTTTGCAGCTATCGCCTGGAAAATAGGTTTAACAGCCGGCCATGCTTCAGGATTACCACCGGGCATAATTGATGGTCCGAGCAATGCACCTTCTTCACCTCCTGAAACACCAGTACCGATAAATAGGATTCCTTTTTCTTCGAGATATTTTGTTCTGCGAATAGAATCAGGAAAATGAGAATTACCGCCGTCAATTATTATATCGCCTTTTTCAAGATAAGGTAAAACCTGTTCAATAAACGCGTCAACAGGCGCACCTGCTTTTACCATCAGCATCACTTTTCTCGGTCTTTCCAAGTTATCGCAAAGATCCTGGACGGATTTACAACCGATAATATTTTTATCTTTTCCACGCCCTGTAACGAAATTTTCAACTTTTTGTACAGTTCTGTTAAAAACGGCAACTGTAAAACCTTTGCTTTCCATGTTAAGCACAAGATTTTCTCCCATTACAGCGAGTCCTACGATTCCGATATCAGCTTTTTTTGACATTTTTTTACTCCTGTTTTTATGTTTTATTATATTTTTTTTATGGACATAAAACCACCCCGCCCTTCGGGCACCCATCCTAAAACAGGAGGGGAGTTTAATGGACCTAATGGACACAATGGACGCCGCCCGCTAAATTTGTGGTTTGTTTTGTTTGTTTTGTCTGTTTTGTCTGTTTGGTTTATTTTGTCCATTCTGTTGCTTTGCAACAGTCGCATTAAATGCCGCGATATTTTCGCGGCAGTATTAATGCACTCCATATTTCCACAATCCGATAGCCGGATTGGAAATAAAGAAAATTTCTTCACCATCCGGCATTACGTTATATCCTTCATCAAGTTTATCCGGGTTATATTTTTCAATCATTTCATCAAGATTCGCGTAATTAAAATTAACGCTTTCAATTTCTTCTTTAGATAAACTTCCCGGACAATATGTAATTTTGAATCTGTTTTCCGAAGAGCCGTGAATCAAATGAGCAGCTGCGCTTAAATTATTTTTTAAATCATCATTGTTTTCAACTGCTTCCAAAACTTCAGGTGTTGTTGTGTAGCCATATTTTCTTATAAGCCTGTCTATTTCTTTGTCTTCGCCGAATTCTTTCAGTCCCGGTGCAAGAACAATTAATTCTCCATCATCAGCGATAGCCATTCTTGTCCGATAAATACTTTTGTTACCCAGCCAAGTGCTTTTAAATTCTTCCGGATCAAGGTAGACCACAACTTTTTTTAATGGTTTCTCAAGAACTTTGAAATTTACTTTTAACGATAGTTTGGATGCTTCATAAAAACATTCAGCGTCATCACCGGAAAAAACTCCATTCAGTTTCATCCCGCCATCATCTCCCTGGCTTAACACCGTTTGAATATAAACGATCGGTAAATCATTTGTGAAATTGTCAGAACCGTAATTCAATACCGCACGAACAGGTGTATCGGCTTTACCCATAATTCTTTCCATTCCATAAACAGCGCCAAGGAAATGACTATTGTTGATGCCTTCTGCACCGCCTGTACCAACGAAAATATTTTTGTTGTAGTTTGCCATTCCAACTACTTCATGAGGAACGACCTGTCCTATGGAAAGGATTAAATCATAGTTTCCTTCGATAAGCAATTTATTAATTTGTACCGGGAACGGGCGGTTAATTTTTCCTTCCGAAACTTTTTCAACAAACTCGGCGGGTACTTCACCAACATTTACGACATCGTTTCTCCAATCATGTTCTCTAAAAAGGTTTAGAGGAATTTCGCCGAACATTTTTTTAATTTCATTTTCTTTCATTGGAAAATGAGTTCCGAGAGCGGGTAAAATATCTGTAATTTTATCGCCATAAAATTGATAAGCGTATTCAGTTATTTCACCTGCACGTGAATGATACCTTGTAAAGTCCGGAGGAATGATCAGGATTTTTTTCTTTTCGCTGATATTCCCGAGAATTTCAAAAATTATATTTTTGAGTTCGTCGGAAGAGATTTCATTTGTTTTTTTTGAATAATAAAGCATAAATTTGTTTCACAAATTAAATTGATCTAATTGATCTAATTTCTAATATTACATCCCCTTAACCCCCTTCAAAGGGGGAATAATCATGACCAATGAACAAAATTCAAAATCCAAACACACGCTAAAGCGTGGACTCCAACAATTTAAAAAAGATATTCTTCTTTTGCTTATTTCTTCTTATTGTTTATTGGAATTTATTTGTTATTTATTATTTGTATTTTGAAATTTTGGCTCGCACTTGGAAGTGCGGCTTACCTTCGTACCCTTGCATTACCTTCCCATATACTCCATACCTGTTCTTCATCTGCGGGTTGAGCATAATCTGTCATCATAGTTGCAGCTAAAGCACCACACGCCCAACCGAATTGGATCCATTTTTCCGATTCCATTTGTTTTAGGATTGCATAAAGTAGTCCGCCCACAAAACCATCGCCGCCGCCTATTCTGTCTAACACCCCGATTTCGCGTGGTTTTACGATATGCCATTCTTCGTCTACCCAAATAACGGCGCCCCACAAATGACAATTAGCGTTAACGACTTCCCTCAATGTTGTAGCGAAAACAGAAGTATTCGGGAATCTTTTTTTTGCGTTTTCGATCATAATTTTAAAGGAATCCAATTTTTCTGAAATGTTTTCTCCGCCGGCTTCGGGACCTTTTAAATTCAGGCACAATTGAAAATCTTCTTCATTGCCTACAAGAATATCTGACAATTCCGCAATTTCTGTAAACGCATTGTGTAACTCTTCTTCCCGACCTGCCCAGAACGAAGCGCGATGATTAAGGTCGAAAGAGATTAACGTCCTATTTTTTTTCGCAATTCTCGCTATTTCCAGACAAAATTTACTTGTTTCCGTTGAAAGAGCAGCGATTAATCCTGACAGGTGCACACATTGAACGCCTTCTTCTGCAAAAATACGTTCAAGATCAAACTCTTCTACTGATAATCCTAAACCTACTTCACCGGCACGATCATTCTGAACTCTTGGTCCCCTATTTCCGAATCCGCTATCAGCAATATTAAATTGATGGCGATGCCCCCATGGACTTCCCTGTTCAACTTCCGCGCCTTCGAAATCGATATGCCGGGAAGCCAGATTATCTTTAATAAAACGTGAGATAGGGCTGTCTTTAACAAATCGGGTAAGAATTTTTACAGGCAACCCCAAAGATGAGGATACAGTTGCAACATTAGATTCCGCACTTGTCGCCTGCATTTTAAATGTATCACTTGCGTGTACGGGTTGTCTGTCAGCGGGAGTAATTCTTACGCCCATACTGGTTGGAGTTAATAAAGCATATTTGCAGTTGGTTTTTAAAATTAATGACATTTTGTCTCCTATTTATTTAAATTCCAATAATCAAATAATAAATCACAAATAAATTCCAAAACTCAAATAAAAAAAATGAAGAAAACAAAATCCATTTTTACTGTTTTTTTGTTGTTTATTTTTTGTCGTTTGTTTTTTTGTTATTTATTTGTAGTTTATAGTTTGTTGTTTGTTATTTATTTGTTATTTATTATTTGAGTTTTGTTATTTTCTTTTATACTCCTGAGAAAGCGTTAAATCCACCGTCAACAGGAATTATTACTCCTGTAATAAATTTCGAAACATCCGACAGCAAAAATAATAATGATCCTTGCAGTTCTTCCGGTTCACCGAATCGTCCCATTGGAGTATTATTAAGAATTTTATGTCCTCTTTCAGTTAATTCACCGGTTTTTTCATCAGTCAGTAAAAATCTGTTTTGATTGGTAAGAAAAAAGCCGGGTGCTATGGCGTTAACTCTTACTCCTGTTTTAGCGAGATGCACAGCAAGCCATTCTGTAAAATTATTTATAGCGCATTTTGCGCCTGAATAAGCCGGAATTTTTGTTAGTGGTTTAAAAGCGTTCATAGAGGAAATATTTAGAATCGCACCTTTTTTCTGCTTAACCATGTCCGTTCCAAAAACCATTGACGGCAAAACAGTTCCGATAATATTCAAATCAAAAACAAATTTAAAACCGTCAGTGTCAATTCCGAAAAAAGAGTTATCTAAATTATCAGAATCATCACCTGACAATGCTTCTATTTTTGTGGTTGCTTTGGGTGAATTACCACCTGCAGCGTTAATAAGAATATCTACGGGTCCCCATTTTTCGTTAATAATTTTTTTAGATTCCAGGAGGACATTTTTGTCAAGAACGTCGCTTTTCAAACTAATAATATTTTCGTTTGAAATATTTTCATCGACTATTCTGTCAAGAATTGCGACTTTTGCGCCAACGCTTTCAAGAGCATCAACAAAATATTTACCGAGCACGCCGTTACCGCCTGTAATTACACAGACTTTTCCATTTAGGTCATTAAAAGATAGATTCATAAGTATAAAGTTTAAAGTTAAAGGTTAAAAGTTAAAAGTTTAATGGGTTCGCATAGCGCCCGGCGCATGCCGGGTAAGGTTTAAGGTTATTCTATTTATCATTTATTATTTATTATTTATAATTTATCAATTATTAATACACACCCCGCCCTTTCGGGCACCCCTCTCCCCGAGGGAATACTCGGGATCTTCGACAAGAGGGGATTTTACTTGGATATGACCATGAGTACATGTTATTTCATAGTTGTCCCAAATGATTTTGTAAAAATTATTCTTTGTGTCTTTGTGCCTTTGTGGCTGATATTATTAAAAATTAAAATAAGTTTTCGCGTTATTATAACAAATATCTTTTACCATATTTCCCACAAGTTCCATATCATTTGGAATTAGTCCGTTAATTATATCGTTTCCAAGAATATTACACAAGATTCTTCTGAAGTAATCGTGCCTTGGATACGAAACAAAAGAGCGGCTGTCGGTGAGCATTCCAACGAATCTGCTTAGCAAACCTACTTGTGACAGAGTTTCAATTTGTTTTTCAATGCCGTCTTTTTGGTCAAGAAACCACCAACCTGACCCGAGCTGCATTTTCCCCGGTGTTTTTCCATCCTGAAAGCTGCCGAGAATTGTTGCCAGAACTTCGTTATCGCAGGGGTTCATATTGTATAAAATTGTTTTAGGCAGTTCTTCTTTAGAATTGAGTTTATCTAAAAAACGGACAAGCGGCTGCGCAATATTCCAGTCACCTATAGAATCATAACCGGTATCCGGGCCAAGTTTTTGAAACATTAAGGAATTATTATTTCGCAACGCACTGAGATGCAATTGCTGTGTCCAATTACGTTTATTATCCATGCGCGCGAATTCCATTAACATAGCAGATTTAAATTTAAGGATTTCTTTATTTTCAAGATTTTTTTCGGCGCGAATATTTTTGAAAATATTTTCTATTT
Organism: Chlamydiota bacterium; assembly: GCA_030596365.1. Classification (GTDB taxonomy): domain Bacteria; phylum Auribacterota; class UBA3054; order UBA3054; family B51-G9; genus B51-G9. Next base: position 5,823 of record JAUVKG010000137.1, read on the forward strand.
CAGTTAAAGAAAAATCTTCCGCATAGATAGTTTCAATTCCATGGTCGGATAATCTGCATCCATTTTCGTGAAAAAAGTTATGCCGGTTATCTAAAGCATTCATGAATGAAGAAAAATCCATTATTTTCATATCGGCCGCTTTTCCCAGAGCATCAACCCATTTGTTAAATGATGCAGGATTTTCGACTGCCATGCCTTTGTCCGGCCGCCAAGCCGGTAAAACTCGAATATCAAAGCTTTCGTCTTCCGCAATTTGTTTATGTGCCGAAAGTGAGTCGCATGGATCATCTGTTGTGCAGACAATTTCGACATTAGATTGTCTCATGAGGTTTCTGCAAGAGTGAGTTGTTTTATTTGCCAACATATTTTTTGATTTTTCCCAAATTGCATCAGCGGTTTTTGGAGACAGTAAATCATCAATATCAAAATATTTTTTAAGTTCGAAATGTGCCCAGTGATACAAAGGATTTCTCAAAGTTTTCGGAATTGTTTCTGCCCATTTGTCAAACTTTTCTTTATCAGTGGCATTACCGGTAATAAATTTTTCATCTATACCATTTGCGCGCATAGCCCGCCAAATATAATGGTCACCTACGAGCCATAATTTTGTTAAATTATCATAAGAAATATCGTCAGCGATTTCCTGCGGATTCAAATGGCAATGATAATCAATGATTGGCATATCAGCAGCGTAGGAAAAGTAAAGTTCTTCCGCTTTCTGAGATTGTAATAAGAATGATTTGTTAATAAAAGTTTTCATAATTTTTAATTTATAGTTTTTTAATGTGTATTACACCACCCCGCCCTTCGGGCACCCCTCCTAAAACAGGAGGGGAGTTTATTTGACAAAATCCAAGTTTCTAATTTCAAGTTTCCAATTTCAAATTTAACCTTTTAAACCTGTTAAAGCGATACCTTTTATAATGTGTTTCTGGAAAATAATAAAAATAATAACAACCGGTAATGTACAGACAAGACATGCGGCAAGAGTTATTCCATATTCCATGGAATACTGCCCTTGAAAGAGGGCGATACCGACAGGTAAAGTGTATTTATCCAGTGAGTCAAGAAAGACAAGCGGTCCTATGAACCTATTCCACGAGCCCAAAAAAGTAAAAATACCGAGAGTTGCAAGGGCAGGTTTTGACAATGGTAAAATAATATGCCAATAAATTCTCCATTTTGAACATCCGTCAATAATCGCGGCTTCTTCAAGTTCTTTTGGAATAGCGAGGAAGAATTGCCGCAGGAGAAAGACACCAAAAGCACCTGCTCCGGCGGGAATTATTAAAGCAAAAGGAGTATATATTAGTCTATAAATTCGTGAAAATAACTAATAATTTGTTTAAAAAAATTAATTTATCATTAGATAGTTATCTAAAAATAACTTAAATTATTAAATTTAGGTATATTTTACATTTTCACAATAAATAGATAAACACCCCTTAAACAGCAGAAAACCAAGTAT
>JAUVKG010000391.1 GCA_030596365.1 Chlamydiota bacterium
GGAATTCAACCGACAATAGCTTTTAAAAAAGACGGCACGCTTGTCACATATATGCGCGATAACGGCCCACCGCCAAAACGCCACCATGTCAGCGAATCAAAAGATAACGGAATGACCTGGAGCCCTGTTCGCGATAGTGTAATTCCAAACGAAGGTTCCGGTTCAGACATCGTTACGCTGAAAAATGGGAATTGGGTGCTTGCTTACAACGACACCGAAGACGGGCGGTATACTCTTGCGCTATCTTTGTCTACTGATGAAGGAAAAACATGGAAATATATTCGACATCTTGATAGAGATATGCGCGAAAATATGGACATGCGAACCACCGCCGCCTACCCATCAATTGTACAGGGCAGCGATGGTGCAATACATGTCGTCTATAGTTATCACAACAAGGACCGCGGTGGAAAAACAATCAAACACGTACGTTTAAATGAAGCATGGATCAGGAAAGGAGATAAGTAAAGTAGCATAAGCTTCCAGCTTATGGTTTATCAGAGGACAGGTGTCAGGATTCAGGTGTTCGGTGTTCGGTATTCGGTGTTCGGTAATCTTTTGGAGTGCATTAATATTGCCGCGTCAAAACTTAATTAAAAACCAAACGCGGCATTTAATGCAATAATTTATTTTCGCTCGATGCGACAATAAATTAAAATTCGCTTTACAATATTAAGCAAAATCTGTGCAATTATAATTTTTTTCCGCATCGAGCGGAAAAAATTATCCGCAACAAATGATTTTTTTAGGACTAAAAAAAATCAATATTGTTGCACTCCAAAGTTAAACGACAATGGAAATTAAATAATGAATAATACCAGATTGGAAAATTTAATAAAATCATTTAAAAAAGCACGGGTAGGGGTAATCGGTGATTTTTGCCTGGATGCCTATTGGGTCTTTGAAAATGAAAAAAAAGAAATTTCCGTGGAAACAGGCAGAAAAACTCAGGCTGTTCTTTCACAAAATTACTCGTTAGGCGGCGCAGGTAATATTTCGGCTAATCTCGCGGCGATGGCCGTTGGCACGATGCAGATTTTTGCTGTATTGGGTGATGATATTTTCGGTCGTGAAATTTTAAATCAATTGCAAAACCTTAATGTCAACACCGACGGTGTTGTCATACAGGAACAAGGATGGGATACTCCTGTTTACGCCAAACCGCACATAGACGGTCAAGAACAGGAACGCATAGATTTCGGCCGTTACAATAAAATTGCAGTTAAAACAGAAGACCAATTATTATCTCATATTCAATCGGTAATCGGTGCACTGGATATTTTAATTATTAACCAGCAGTTGTCAAACAGCATCTATTCAGATCGCGTTATCACAGATTTAATTAGCCTGGCAAGTCAATATCCATCGTGTGTTTTCCTAATTGACGCTCGTGATATATGCAATCGTTTTGAAGATATGATCTTGAAAATGAATTCCGCTGAAGCTTCCCGGTTATGCGGTAAGGACTATGAGCTTGATCGGGCTGTTCCGCTTGAAGAGGTCGAACAATTTGCTGAGGATCTTTATTTACGCTGCCGCAAACCAGTTTATATTACACGCGGTAATCGCGGATTAGTTGTGTATGACGGCGTTGAATGTTTGGTCATTCCGGGAATTCAAACATTGAAAAAAACCGATCCCGTTGGAGCAGGCGATACAATCATGGCTGCTTTGGCCGCCTCGCTGGCGGTTGGTGCAACTTATGAAGAAGCGGGTAGAATTGCAAATTATGCAGGAACGGTTGTTGTTCAGAAACTTCGTCAAACCGGCACAGCCACCGGACAGGAAATTCTGGAACTTGGATCCGACGCGGAATATATTTACAACCCTGAACATGCGGAGGATATACGAAAAGCCGTCTATTTAAACAATACACATATCGAAATCATTGATGATAATTTTGAAAAAAAGCGGATAATGCATGCTGTTTTCGACCATGATGGTACTATTTCAACTCTTCGTCAGGGTTGGGAAAACATTATGGGACCGGTTATGGTCAAAGCTATCTTAGGTGAACATTATCTTCATGCAACGGAGGATGAATTTCTTCAGGTCACTGAGTATATTCAAGATTATATTGATAAGTCTACCGGCATTCAGACAATCCTTCAAATGCAGGCTTTGATGGAGATAGTGCGTGAATTTGGATATGTAAAAAAAGATGAAATCCTTTCCGCTCAGGGTTATAAAGAAATCTATAATCATGCCCTGATGAAAATGGTCGGCGAAAGGTTTAACCGCCTGCAAGCAGAAGAACTTGATCTGTCGGATTTTACTATAAAAGGCTCTGTTGAATTTCTTAAAAAACTTCATACTAAAGGAGTGTGCCTCTATTTGGCTAGCGGAACAGATCAGGAAGATGTTATCAAAGAAGCTAAAATGTTAGGTTATGCAAATTTGTTTAATGGCGGAATTTTCGGCGCTGTGGGAGATGTGAAAAAATACTCCAAAAAAATGGTCCTGGAAAAAATTATGCACAAAAATAATCTCAAAGGTCCCCAATTAGCTGTCTTTGGCGATGGACCAGTCGAGTTGCGTGAGGCAAGAAAACGCGGCGGGATAGCTATTGGAATTGCAACTGATGAAATACGGCGGTATGGTTTGAATACAGAAAAACGGGAACGTTTGATCAAGGCAGGAGCCAATCTTATTGTTCCCGATTTTGCACAGCACGATAAACTGTTTAGTTATCTTTTGGGAGAATAACAAAATAACAAAAAAGAATGCTTATTTTAATCAAGAAAAAACCACATATTACAAGAATTGAATTGGTAGATGAAATAGAAAATATTACTTTGGATGGAATAAAATATAATTTAACCTAAAAAACGCAGAACCATGAACATGAGTACAGTGTTACTTCGTTGCTGCAAAATGATTTACAGCTTAATAAAACATTATTTAATTTTTATATTTTGATTTACTACCGTCCTATAAAGATAAAAAAAGTTTAGTGTTATTAGAGTCTTAGTGGTAAAAAAATTAACTAAAAAAGTAAATTATAAAAATGAATCAGAACACAGAAAATATTGAAAAAGGACAATTCTATCTCATTGGACATGCTCATATTGATTTGGCTTGGTTGTGGACATCCAG
>JAUVKG010000044.1 GCA_030596365.1 Chlamydiota bacterium
ATTCATTAATAGTTATTCGTTATTCGTTAATAGTTATTGGATGTCAGGTGTCAGTAATCCAACAATCCAACAAGCCATTCCTCATTTCTTTCTTGTTTTTTGAAATAGTACCGCAGCAGCAATGATTACACCGGTCAACATTAATCGATAAGCTTCTCCCACAGCATTTATACTTAGAATTTTTTCGAGATAACCAATTGTCAGCGCACCGATTATTGTAAGGCCAATTCCACCACGACCACCGGCAAGGCTTGTCCCGCCAATAACTACAATCGCGATGGCTGTCAGTTCATAAGACATTCCTGATTCCGGGTCGCCCTGCTGCTCCTGCGCCGCCTGACATATTCCGGCAACGGCTGCGAACAAACCACATAATCCATAAGCGATTAATTTTGTTGCTACAACCGGCACGCCGGAAAGTCTGGATGCTTCTTCATTTCCGCCAATCGCAAACATATACCTCCCCCACCGAAGTTTTGAGAGAACAATATAAGCAACCAACGCGCAAACGAGAAAAATTATTGTCACTACGGCAAAATTATTATGAAGAATTTTCGCGCTGATAAAATTGTATATCGCGGGTACATCAACATATTCATAACTTCCGTCACTTTGCATTACAGCTGTTGATACTTTTTTGCCGCCGGAAATCCATTTCGCTGTACCACGTGCAAAAACCATCATTGCAAGCGTAGCAATAAAAGGCTGCATTCCCCACTTCGAAATAAGCGTTCCGGAAACCATTCCGCAAGCCATTCCGGCAAGCAGAACAACAGGAATTACCAACCACGCACTCCAGCCGTACTGAATTGAAAAAAGTGAAAATAAAACGGCGGTGAGGCCAACAACACTTCCTACAGAAAGATCAATTCCGGCGGTAATAATAACAAGAGTCATTCCGCAACCGAGAATCGCGAAGACGGAAATGTAGCGAAACATATCTCTATGAGTTGTCCACTTAAAGAAAGCGCCGTCGGCATTAAAAGCAAACCCGATAATTAAAACAAATGCGAGGGCAATTAACGCTCTGGCTTCCGGCTTTTTAAAAAATTTCATTAGTTAGTTGTTGATTTGAATTTTATTAAATAAATTATCTTACATATTATACTTAAAATGTCGAAATAATTAAAGAAGGTAAGCCGCGCTTCCAAGCACGAGCAACTTGCCCAGCCATAGGCGGGGTTAATAGTTAATAGTTAATAGTTAATAGTGAGTGGTGAATGATGGAGAACCACCCCGCCCTAAAGGGCACCCCTTCCCGAGGTGAATACTCGGGATGTACCACATTAGTAAGGAGGGGAATTTAAGATCAAACGTTTAAAATCCAATGCAGTTTTACATTTGGTTCATTTGGTCCATTCTGTCCACTAAAAGTCTAACAAAACCTCCGCCAATCTGTCAATCTGTTCTTTTGTATGCGCAGAAGAAATTGTGATTCTTACCCGGGCTGTATTCTTCGGGACTGTAGGAGGACGAATTGCCGGAACGAGAAATCCATTATCAAAAAGATGTTTTGATAACGCGAGTGCGGAATCCGATGTTCCCGTTATAACAGGACAAATGGGGCCTTCTCCGATTAGCGGCAGTGATTTTATTTTTTCACGTAAATAATTTACATTATCCCATAACTTCTTAACACGCGAATCATTTAAAGAAATTTCATCAAGAACGGCAAAAGCAGCGCCGACTGACGCCGGATTTATTCCTGTCGTGTAAATAAATGAACGGGCGCTATTAACAAGGAATTCAATCAGCGAAGTTTTTCCGGCAGCAAATCCACCCTGACAGCCGATTGCTTTGCTTAACGTGCCGATAACCACATCCACATCATCAGCGAGATTTTCTTCCGCGACACAGCCTCTCCCATTTCCATAAACACCAAGTGCGTGAGCTTCATCTACGAGCAGCATGGCATTATATTTTTTACAGCAATTTACGAGTTCAACCAAAGGCGCTTTATCGCCATCCATAGAGAAAACGGATTCTGTTAAAACGAGTTTCTGGCCGGAAATAATTTTTGACAAAATTGCGTCAAGCTTTTCTACATCATTATGCGGAAACACTTTCAACTTCGCGCCGGAAAGACGGGCGCCATCAACAAGTGACGCATGAGCCAGGCGGTCAAGAATTACAGTATCATCGATAGTGAGCAAAGCGGTAATCACGCCGAGATTCGCCATATAACCAGTTGGAAAGACAAGAGCTGTTTCCGTTTGTTTATATTCAGCGATTTTTCGTTCTAGTTTTCGTGTAATTGAAAGGTCACCGGAAATTAATCTTGATGCCGCTGCACCGGTCCCCCATTTTTCCACAGCGATATTCGCGGCATTTTTGGTGATTGGATCATCAGCAAAGCCAAGATAATCATTGCTGCAAAAATCTACGAACTCCTTTCCGGAAATTTTTAAAATTTTACCTGAACGGGAATCAATCTCACGCCTGCATCGGAGGAGGTTATCTTTTTCGAGTTCATTAAGGATTTTTTCAATATTAATCATGGGACTTATTGGACTTATTGCACTTATTGCACTAGTTCTAACTATAACTTAAAATTTTATTCTCTAAAATCCGCTCATGCGGGTCAAATGGTTCCAGATGATCAAGTCCAAGAAAATTTACAGCTTCATTAATTAAATCACTGTCTAAATAAAATTCCGTTATTCCTTTTTTATCAAAAGAATATTTTCCGGCGTCAAGTAAAACTTTTAACGGAATTAATCCAATCAGTTCCGAACCAGTAACCTTCTCACCTCGCTCCACGCACTGTTTCACGATTTCATCATAAACAATATGAACAGGTGTAACATTTACGTCAGTTAAATTCATAGTAATTTGCGCGTGACTGTATTCGGGAATAATCCACGCGTCTGCTTTAACTGATTTAAAAAGCCCGGGAACTCTTTTTTTCGTACCGTCAGGATTGATAACTACTCTGCCCGACTCGCGAATATTCCTTGCGATTCTTTGTGCATTATCAAGATTTTTTGATTCAATATTTATGTTGTATGCAAGCAGAACTTTTCTCGCCCCGATAGCCACAGCGCCGAATTTTTCATCTAATTTTTCAGGACCGAAATCCGGTTTCCATTTAATTTTTCCAACTCTTTCTTTTAAATGTTCGTATTGCCCTTTCCTGACAAAAGTAAGATTTTTGAATTCCGGTCTTTTAGCCGCGTACTCATAAAGATAAACCCATACGTCAAGTTCGTCACCAACTCTTTTAGCAAGCCGCCGGGCAAGCTGTGCGCATTCATCCATTGTAACGCCTGAAAGCGGAATAAGCGGACAAACATCGGCAGCGCCCATTCGCGAATGAATTCCGTCCTGCGATGTCATGTCAATTAATTCTTTAGCTGTTTTGATAAGTTCAAATGCGGCATCAACCACCGCGTCAGGTGTTCCAACAAAAGTAATGACAGTTCTGTTTGCCGAGAATCCGGGATGAACGTGGAGTAATTTAACTCCTTTGATTTTTTTTATGGAATTGGCGATGGAGTTATAAACATCCGGATTTTTACCGTCAGAAATATTCGGCACACATTTTACAATTTTAATCATAAATCTTAACTTGACGTTTGACGTTAGATGTTTGTTCTTAAATTCCCCGCCAACGGCGGAACAACTTTCAACTTTCAACTTTTTCATTAAGTAAAAAGCATCTGACTATTAACCTAAAAAGCGCTTGAATGAAAATATAGCAAATGATTTTTTATTTCGACAGAATCATGGTCGACAGAATCATTTTTATAAGGAAATAAACCTGTATAAAATTCAGTTTATATTTCGAACATTTTTCACAAAATCCACAGCTCTTTGGTGATTCGGTGAGCCATCAAAATTTTCTATTCCTGTGTGAACATCAACTCCCCACGGCTGAACTTTTCTTATCGCTTCTGCTACATTGTCAGGATTTAATCCACCGGCAAGTATTACCGGTTTTTCACACATCTCAACAATTCTTCTGCTGATAGTCCAATCGTGAGTTAATCCTGTAGCGCCGTGTCTTCCGGATTTAGGGTCATAAGTATCAAGGATAATCGCGTCAGCTTCTTCAGCATATTTCTTTGCTTCATCAACTGCGGTTTCGTCAATAACATTAACGCTTTTTATAATTTTAATATTCGGCAGATGTTTTTTTATTTCCGCCATAACTCCTTTTTCTACCGGTGCGTGAAGTTGGATAGTATTTACACCAAGGTATTTACAAAAATCAACAGCTTCGATTGGATTAGTAATATAAGTTATTAAAACTGAACCGACAAACGGGGGTAATTCTGCAATAATTTGCCGGGCTTTTTCTTCCGTAAGGTCGTCATGAATTCCTGAAGGAAGACGCAGCGTGAAACCAAGACCTTCAACGCCAAGATCAATCAGTCTGATTGAATCGTCAAGCGAAGAAACACCGGCAATTTGAATTTTAACATACATAATGAACAAATTAAACACTCAATATTCAACAAGAAATTTTCAATGTCAAAGTTCAGAGTATATTCTTATTTTAAGTTTGCTAAGTTTTTGTAAATACATTATAAAAACTTCTAACAAATTAACATGTACTCATTGATTATTTCTTTAAATTCTTTCTTGCAGTTTCAACACTAGTAAAAAGAATAGATATTAACTCTTCATTTTCTTCTAATATTGGTGTCACTTTAGATACCGGTTTTATTAGTTCAGCTTTTATAATTATTTTTAACCACACCCTGGTTTCTTTTAATTCTTTAAGCGAAAGTTTAATTTTATGTATAAAATCAGACCTTGATTCAGCACTTTGGGCCTCACCGTAATTTGGAGCCGGCGATGTACCACTTCTTAATATTTGACCTTTGACATGATTCCCAATATATGTGTTAGGTAATAATTCTGTCAACTTTATTATACTTACAGCAAAATCAATAAGCCTTTCTTCCAAATCGAATTTTTTATATTTTTTCATTGAAAATTTCTTGTTGAATATTGATTATTTAATTAGCGATTACCATCCCGAGGCGCTTGCGCGCTCGGGATTCGCACCAACGGTGCGACTATGGTTCCTGAAGATCCTGCGGATTGAAAATATTCACACTGTCAACTCCACTTATCGCAAGAATTTGTTCAATAGCGTAAGTCGGCGTAATATTCGAGTAAAGATTAAGTGCATAAGTAGTTTCTATTAACTCACCAAGCCTGATTGTTCGTACATGAATCATATGTATCTGAGAGCCAAGTTGCGCGAGAATATTTCCAATATCAATAGTAACATCTTTTTCTTCCGACCCATGCGGTCTAAAAGTTAATTTTACGATAATACTTTTTTTGCTTTTCCCCCATGGAGCATTTTCCAGCATAAGGAGCGTAACACCGATAACAGCCAGTCCGGCGAAACCGATCCACCATTTTCCTGTACCTGAAGCCATACCGATACCAACAGCCAGGAAAACGAAAGCGGTATCGCGATTATCTTTTACGACTGTTCTGAATCTGATAATTGAAAGTGCGCCCATTAAACCGAATGCTACAGCCACGGCAGCGGTACCTCTGATGCTAAGGATTATCATCATAATGAGCGTGATAATGAGAGTAAGCATATAGAGCGTTTGAATAAACGAACGGTTAGCATGCAAACCTCTGCAATGTCTGTAAATCAAAGAAACGAAGAAACCATAAGCTATAGCAACCAGGAAGTTAAGCAGTACATCAACCCAGGTTGTTGTTGCCATAGCAAACATGGACCATTGCATTAAATCAGAATCAATAGTTGGCATAATATTATAATGTCTCGTATTTGTTAAAAACTGCGCCATCAACACAATAAGCATATTTAGAAATAGACTGTTGTCTGATGTCAAATCTTCTCAATAATTGCCGCATCCATTCCGGCATAAGTTTGTCAAATTTCAATTCCAGAACTGTACCCGGTAAAGGCACAGGTTCTTCTTTGCCCGGGAAAAAGATCCTGTTTTCATTTCTGTGGTCGATAAATCTCATATTTGTATCGATAGTCAGTCGAACTTGTCGGTCATTACGTCCCACGAAAGGTATTCTATCATAAATCACTGTAACAACCGGCCGCAAGTTCCAGGCATTAAAGTAATGAATGAATCTTTCCGCGGGTTTTTTTATATGAATCGGCGGATTAAGTTTTTCCAGATAACCTCTATCGCTGAGCAGCATTTTAGCGTCAGCGAGAGTAAATTTTGCTCGGTCTTTCATTACCTGCGTATTAAATCTGTATTTTATTTCGAGAAAAACCAGTGTTTCTTCATCAGGTCTTTTATAAGTTCTGATTCTGAATTTCCTGCGATTTTTCAATCCGTCCATTTTTTCGTAATAGAGACCGAGATCATGCGTATCAAAATAAACAGAACGTATATTATATCTTGGGATACCATCAATAATTTCCGCATGATCATCAGGCTTAATATACGATTCAGACCAACTCATCAGACTTTTAATCTGATTAGGCGGCAGGAAATATTTCAATTCATAACGTCCGTATCGATCTTTTTTCAATTCTTACTCCTTTTTTTCCGGAACGCAGATTTAATTCGCTCAATTATAATCCGCAGTGGATTCATTTTTACTGAAGTAAGTACGGCATTACCGGTCATTGAAACACTTAACTTCTTATTAGAATTATCAACCGGAACGCGCACGTGAAGTATTGACTGACCAAGCATAGGCACGCTTTGCACAACAATATGTTCAATATGAGATTCAACAGAATAATTTTTATGGCCTGCAAAATCAAGTAAAATCTTATCACCAACATTAATTTTATCTTTAAAAATCACAGGAACAACTATTCGCGCAATGAGTTTATCCTCATTCATCACCCTTAACAAAATTGCCGGATCACCGCTTGACCTTGTTATCCGACCTTCGATAGGAGTCTTAACCAAATGAGCGGCAAGACGGTTCTGAACAAGTTCTAATTCTCTTTCGGCCTCTTCAAGTTCCGCGTCTGCCATGGCTATAACGCCAGGAGAAGCCTGTGATTTTCTGTAATAAGCTTCTGATTTGGCTACTTGAACATCCTGAAGCCGATTATAATATTCAGATTCATATGTCTGAAGTTCATCTTCTGACAGAATATTGGTCTTAACGAGACCGCGACGCCGTTTAATTAAAGGTGTATAAGTAAGAAGATTTGTTTCCGCAAGTGCCACATTCGCAAGAGCTTGTTCATATCTCGCCTGAAGTTCACCGTTACGGTAAATATTAGTTTGTTCTGTAAGTCTTTCTACACGGGCTTCGAGAATTTTTTTGTTAGCATTATCGGCTAAAGAATAAAAATCAAGAACAGGTTGATTATTTTTAACCCACGTTCCCTCAGTCAAATTCGATATTAAATTAACAGATAAAATATCTTCATCAGGAAAACGATAAAGACGCATTTCCTGAATCGCTTTCCTTCTGCCAAGTGTATGACGGGTAACTATCTCGCCCGGCCGGTCTTGTCTGACAATCCACTGTTCCGACGCTTCTAATTCAAACGGACCTGAAAGAGTCGGTGTCTGCGCTTGCATAAGCAAAATAATGACGATGCTCATTGTAACAAAAAGCAAAGCGAAGCGAAGAAATCTTTTTATAGCTTCAGAGTGTATTTTCATAATTTATAGTTTGACGTTTGACGTTTGACGTTTAACGTAAGACAAATTTCCTACCGATAATCCAAAAATTCAATAATCCAAAAATCCAAAATCCACCTTCCGGAACAAAAGCACTGTTCTCTCTTCCGGGAGTACCAAAATTAGTCGATGATAACCAAGATTCCGGCAGAGAGTTATTAAAAGTCCAGTTAATCAGTTCTAGTGATGGACCATTACCATCCGGTTCAATCGGCCATGGAGCTTTGTCATCGTAAGTCAATTCATTAATTTTTTCTCCATTAACTGTTTGCCAACTGATTATTTCACCACCATTCGCGAGACCCAATTCAGGAATGGAAATCAGTAAAGCGTTCGCCGGTATAGCGCCGTAAACATCTATAACCGCCTGAGTTTTATCTGCAAGAACAATGTATCCATCGGCAGGAACAGTTAGAGAATCCGGCAATCGGTATTTGTTAGCATCATCATGGAATTGCCAGTAACTTACATCAACATCCTGTGTATTAAAATTATAAATCTCCACATATTCGTAATTGGAAGTTGTAGTGACGTTCTCAACCCAGATATTCGATGAATTGTACATAATTTCATTGATAACCATACCGGATAAAACAGGATTGTCGTTTACAATGTAAAGGTAAGGTTCGTTCGTGCTGCCTGCCCACCAACGTTGAGCGGTTAGCCCGATATCATCAATGAAATCAAAATAGTAGCGGACAATTACTCCTTCATTAGTCGGCTGAATAGTATAGCTGTATTGATTATTCGCGCCGGCAGTCATTTCCGCTCCCGAATAAGTTCCACCGTTATAATTTACATTAATCACAACGGATGTCAGATTTGCGAAAGCATCTTTAGCTGTAATCGTAATATTAACCTGTTCGTAACTTTTCGGACCATCCGGAGTTCTGTCATGTTCCGTTACAAAAATTCCATTTGCACCGGGGTTTTTTGCTCCCGGTGATCCGCCTAAATTTACACTTTGCTGCCAGTTTACTGCCATAGTATTGTCGCCGTAAGGATAAACAAGTTCAATTGAATGATCATTCCCGTAAGCGTCAGGCCAATTCTGTCCGTCATTATATTCCACTTCATCTTTTTTTTCGCCGTCTCCATTGCGGACGATAACTGTATCATTGCTGCCAAATTTAAAAGTAAGAGGACCAACAATATTAACAACAGCCGGGTAAGCAGTTTTAAATTTATCACTGGAATAGAACACTAAAAAGTCGTAAGGTTGAATTATAGTTGAGGGAGGGTTTGTGAATTGATTTCCGCCGTCATCTTCAATAATCCATCCGCTTATATCTTTTATTTCATCTTTATTATTAAAGAGTTCAAACCAGTCACCGCTGTCATAAACAACTCCATCCTTATAAACGATTTCATTAATAACTACTGCCGCGTTAATTACTTGAGAAGTCAAAAACAAGAACATTATAAGTATGTATAAGAAGTTCATTATAAATCTTTCAGAATTTTTCATATTTTTCATATTTCTTTTATTGTTATTTATATTATACCATAATTTACTAAACTTTACTAAATGTGTCAAGACCTTTAATTTTTATAGTAGATTAATATTCCGGCTTGAACCAATTCCAGTGACTATTCCCGGTATACCACAAACAAGGCTTATTAATAATTTATATTTCTTTGATTTAGCCACCGGAACTGGGCTTGACGTTAAGCTGGAAGCTTAACCTACTCTAACGCTTCTCGAAAAGGGATGAATAACAAAAAAATTGATTGTACTAACGACGTAAAAATATTATGTGCAAAATTTAAGCCCTGAAAGGGCGAAAGGAAATCTTCGTTCTGCCTTTACACCTTAAATCGGGCTTTGACAGATAAAGTGCTTTTTGGTAGAATTCTTACTATTACAATATTTAATAATAAACAGAAATAAAATAGATTATGTACAATTGGATAGTAAAAAAAATTGTGGGTTCGCGCAATGACAGATATTTGAAAAAAAATCAAACCTACAATTACAAAAATAAATGAAATAGAAGAGCAGCTTCAGAAATTATCAGATGAGCAGATCCAGGCAAAAACTGATGAGTTTCGACAGCGGCTCGCAGCAGGCGAAACTACCGATGATATTATGGAAGAAGCTTTTGCAGTTGTAAAAAGCGCCTGCAAGAGAATGCTTGGAAAAAGCTGGGACGTATGCGGTGAAATGCGTGAATGGAATATGGTGCCCTACGATGTTCAGTTAGTTGGCGCAATCGTTCTTCATCGCGGATGTATAGCTGAAATGGCTACCGGCGAAGGAAAGACTCTTGTTGCCATTATGCCATTATATCTCAACTCATTGACCGGCGAAGGAGCTCACATTGTTACTGTTAATGATTATCTTGCAAAACGTGATTCCGAGTGGAATAGAGGAATATTTGAATTTTTGGGTCTTACGGTTGGATGCATTCAAAATCAAATGGATCCGGCGGAACGACGCGAAAAATATAACTGCGATGTTACTTACGGCACAAACAGCGAATTCGGTTTCGATTATCTTCGCGATAACGGAATGGCAATGAGAAAAGAAGACCAGGTTCAACGTGGCCATCATTACGCAATCGTTGATGAAGTTGATTCCATTCTGATTGATGAAGCGCGAACCCCGTTAATCATTTCCGGGCCGGTTGGAAACTCAAGAGCACGTGACTATAGCGAAGTTAAAAATCTTGTGCAGTCTATTGTTCATAAGCAGCAGTTAAAATGCAACGATATGCTTCGTCAGGCTAAAGAATTTCTTAGCAAAGGCGATGATGATAGCGATTTCGAAGCAGGCAGACTTATGTACAAGGCTCAGAAAGGTATGCCGAAGCATAAACAATTACATAAATTGCTTGAAGATCCAAAATGCAGAAGGTTGATTGATAAGGTCCATGCCGATCTTATTTCTGATATGCGTCGGCGCGAGATGCACAAGATTCTTAACGACTTGTATTTTTCAATGGATGAAAAATCAAACGAAGTCCATCTTACAGATTTTGGGCTTACTGAACTTTCACCAAACGATAAAGATAAATTTACACTCCCGGATATTATTGTTGAAACACAGAAAATTGATGAAGATGATTCGCTTACTCTTACTGAAAAAAATGAAGTTAAAACTCAGGTGCAACATAATTATCAGGAAATAAGTGAACGCCTGCACATACTTTCACAATTACTCAGAGCTTTTGTCCTTTTTGAAAAAGATGTGAATTATGTCGTTCAGGATAATCGCGTGATGATTGTTGACGAATATACAGGAAGAGTCCTGGCAGGAAGACGTTATTCAGATGGATTACACGGCGCTCTCGAAGCAAAAGAAAATGTAAAAGTTGAAGCCGAAACACAAACTTACGCAACAATTACTATTCAAAATTACTTCAGACTTTATAAAAAACTTGCCGGAATGACCGGAACAGCGGAAACTGAAGCCGATGAGTTTATTCAAATTTATAAACTCGATGTTCTCGTTATTCCAACAAACCGACCTATTGCACGGGATGATTTTAACGATGTTATTTACAAAACACGTCGCGAAAAATATAATGCTGTAAGTGATGAAATCGCTGAATGTCACAAAATTGGTCAACCGGTTCTTGTTGGAACTGTTACTGTTGACCAGTCGGAACTTCTAAGTCGAATGCTCCAACGGCGTGGAATTTCTCATAGCGTTCTTAACGCGAAACATCATCATCGTGAAGCTGAAATTGTCGCAAACGCGGGACAACACGGTGCCGTTACTATTGCTACAAATATGGCAGGGCGTGGCACAGATATCAAACTTGGCGATGGTGTGACAGAAGTTGGCGGCTTACATATCATAGGTACCGAACGACACGAGTCACGAAGAATCGACAGACAGCTGCGCGGACGTGCAGGAAGGCAGGGAGATCCCGGTTCTTCAAGATTTTACGTT